>CAWESJ010000175.1:0-3151 GCA_963811015.1 uncultured Alphaproteobacteria bacterium
TAGTTGGGCCTTTGGAGGCCGACAGAGACGAAAAAGCCCGGTCCGTCGTTGCTTTAAGTCGCGTCCCCCGTTTGGCGGGGTTCGCCGGTTCGCCTCCGGCTGCCGGTCTTTTTCAGGCGGTTAACCGGCCTCTTGTCCGGATCCCCACCAACCGACACACGACCACAGGCACGTGCGAAATTGGGCAAGCGAAAAATAGGCGGGATTTCGCCGCCATTACAAGAGTTATTTTCAAAAAACGCATTCCGGGCGGGGCGAGAGCGAGCCTCGCCCCGCCGCGGCCGCGACGGGCGACGCTTGCGGTTCGGACGCGCGCAACGCCGATAAATCCAGGCTGATCGCGATTTGCCTTGCTGGCGGCCAAAAAGGCCAGTACGCCCGCTGAACCCGCCCGCGCCGCGGCGCCCGCCAAGAGTTACATTTTCAGCTCCCATGCCCGATCAAAACCGCCGCACGATCGTCAAGGCCCTCCTCCTATCAAGCGCCCTTCCGGCCAATTTCGCCCGCGCCGAAGCCGCCAAACCGCCGCCGCCAGCGCCCGCGTCCGCGCCGAAATTCGACTTCGAGGACGTGGTGCGGCGCGCCCGCGATCTCGCGACCGCTCCGTTCGAAGCAGGCTTACCGCCGCTCCCCGAGGTCCTGGACAAGCTCGACTTCGACGCCTGGCGGGACTTGCGGTTTCGTCCCGAAAAGGCCTTTCTCGCCGGCAATGGCAGCCAGTTCCGGCTGCAATTGTTTCATCTTGGGCATCTCTACCGGCGGCCGGTGACCATCAATACGATCCGCGACGGCATTCCGACGCCAATTCCCTATTCCGCCAATCTTTTCGATTACGGCCGCACCAAGCTCGACAAGCCTTTGCCGGTCAATCTCGGCTTCGCCGGCTTTCGGCTGCATTATCCCTTGAACGCGCCGAAACTCTACGACGAGGTCGTCTCCTTCCTCGGCGCCAGCTATTTTCGCCTGCTCGGCCGCGATCAGCGCTATGGAATGTCGGCGCGCGCGCTGGCGGTCGGGGCTGGGACCGAGGCGGAGGAATTTCCCTTCTTTCGCGAGTTCTGGATCGACGCGACGGAGCCCGGCGGCGACCAGGCGACGATCTATGGCCTCCTCGACAGCAGGGCCGCGACGGGCGCCTTTCGCTTCGATCTCTATCCCGGCGTCGAGACCGCGATCGAAGTCTCGGCCACGCTTTTTCCGCGCCAGGCGAACGTCAAATTCGGCCTCGCGCCGCTCACCTCGATGTTTTTCATCGGCGAGAACGACCACCGGTTCAACGAGGATTTCCGTCCCGAGCTGCATGACTCGGATGGGCTCTTGATCCATTCGGGAACCGGGGAATGGATCTGGCGGCCGCTACGCAATCCGCCGCGGCCGGAAATGTCCACATTTCTTGATCCTAATATTCGCGGCTTCGGGCTTCTGCAGCGAGACCGCGACTTCGAACATTACCAGGATCTCGATCTCGCCTATGAGATGCGGCCGAGCTATTTCGTCGAGCCGAGAGACAATTGGGGCGTAGGCCGCATCGAGCTCGTCGAGCTTCCGACCGAACATGAGACGAACGACAATATCGTCGCCTCCTTTTCGCCGAAAGACGCGCCCGAGCCGAATAAGCCCTTCAGCTATGGCTACCGCATAACCGCGAGCCTCAATCTCACGCGCCTCTCGCCCAATGCGCGCGCGCTCAACACCTATCAGACGACGGCGGCGGCGTTGGGCTCGGCCGAGCCGGCGCCGCCCGGCTCGCGCCGCTTCATCATCGATTTCACCGGCGGCGATCTCGCCTATTACGCCAGCGATCCGCAATTGGTGGAGGTCGTCCCCTCGACAAGCCAGGGCAAGATCCTGCGCTCGTTCCTGGCTCCAAATCCGCACACCAAGGGATTTCGCGCCGTCATAGACGTTCAACTCGAACCCGGCCAATCCGCTGATCTGCGAGCCTTTTTGCGGACCGGGCCGAGGGCGCTCACCGAGACCTGGACCTTTCCTTGGCGCGCCGCATAGGCCCGCGCCCGGCGTCGATTTGGGTCCAGCCCGCCCGCCGCGAGGATCTTGCCGCCATAGAGGCGATCGAGGCGGCTGTCTTCGACAGCGACCGGCTGTCGCGCCGGAGCCTGCGCTATTATTTTAAATCCGAAAACGCGATTTTTCTCGTTGTCGGCGTCGAGGCGCGCGTCGCCGGCTATAGCCTCGTCTCCTTCCGCCGCGACTCGGCCCGCGCGCGGCTTTTTTCGATCGCGCTCGACCCGGCCGAACACGGACGCGGGCTCGGCCGCTTCCTCCTTGGCGCGAGCGAGCGCGAGGCGAAAGCGCGCGGCGCCTGCGCCATGCGGCTCGAAGTGCGCATCGACAACGCCCCGGCAATCGCGCTCTATGAAAAAAGCGGATACCGCAGCTTCGGCGCCGTCGAAGACTATTATCAGGACGGCGCCGCGGCCCTGCGGTTCGAGAAGACATTCGACCAGGAGGATGAAGCGCCGGGCCGCCGCCTCAGCCGCGCGGACCCTGGTTGAGCCGCGCGAGATCGAAGCCTTCGATGTCCTGCAGCAGTTCGACGAAAGCGGTCGCGCCATAATCGGCGCAGGCCTCGCCCTTGGCCGCATCGGCTTCGGCGGCGCGCCCCATCGCGCCCGAGGCCGAGAGATCCTGCGCCATCCAGCCAAAGCCCGTGGGGCGGCCGGCGCGCAGCCAATTGAACTCATTCTCCATCGCGACGCTCGCGGAGACGGAATTTTCCGCCTTGTCCATGCGAACGAGATCCGGCCTGAAGCTCAACATGAGCGAGGTCTCGACCTCGCCGGCATGAATTCCATGCGCCAGCTCATCGGCGGAAAAGAGCCCGTCGGGCGCGCCAAATCGGCTCCACGAGGCCATCACGACGAACATGCCGAGCCTGGCGCGAAGATCATGCGCGATGAGGCTCAGAATGGCGCTGTTGCCGCCATGCGAATTGAGCAGCACCAGCTTCGGCAGCCGGCGCGACGCACGCATTCGCCGAGCTCCGTCCAGGCGGAGATAACGGTTTGCGCCGACAGGCTGAGCGCGCCGGGAAAATCGCCGTGCTCAATGGAGCAGCCGCAGGTCTGCACAGGCAGGAAGAGAACCGGCAGCGCGTCGGGCAGGCGTTCGATCACCCTGGCGATATAGC
>CAWESJ010000176.1:0-11559 GCA_963811015.1 uncultured Alphaproteobacteria bacterium
GGTCTCCCGCCTTCATCGCCGTCCCCGCCGCCTTGGCGTCTTCGAGCTTGTCCAACCGCAGGGAGGCGAGGCCTTCGGAGCCGGCCGTCGAGCCCACCTGGCCGATGGCGATCTCGCCGGCCATGATCGGCGCGCCAGGCTCCGGCGTCGGGCCGTTGAAATGGACCTTCACGATGCGCTTTCGCGCCGAATTGCGGAAATGGACGCGGGCGACGACCTCCTGGCCGACATAACAGCCCTTCTTGAAATCGACGCCGTTCAGCTGGTCCAGATTGACGTCATGGACAAACGTGTCGCCATAGACGAAATCGACGCCGCCCTTCGGCACGCCTAGCGCGACGCGATGCGCCTCATAGGCCGCCTCGTTCGCGGTCCCGATCTCGGCGAGGCTCGCCCGCGGCCCAATGGCGCGAAGCCCCATGCCGGGCGCCCGCATGTCGCGATAGGCCACGGTCTCGCCGCCGCTCGGCGCGGCCTCGCCCCAGAAGGCGGCGACGCCGAGCTCTTCGGAACGGTCCAAAACCGTGACCTTGGCCCGCATTTTGTGAAAGTTCACGCGCTTGGCGAGATCGGCGGCCTGGTCGCGCAGGCAATCGAAATAATAGCCGGCCTCGGCGCCCTGCGGCAGAGGAACGACGATGAAATCGAACAAGAGCTTGCCCTGCGGCGTGAGAAGGCCCGAATAGCGGCTTTCGCCGGCCGGAATATTCAGCACGCTATTGGTGATGAGCTTGTGCAGAAATTGCGTGGCGTCCGCGCCAGCCACCTCGATGACGCCGCGATCGCTCAGAAATGCGCTATTTGCCATCCGAATTCCTCGCCGATTCCTCGACTTTTCGCCCGCTGAGCCTATTAGAGCATGTTCCGAAAAAGTTGACTGACTTTTTCGATCAGAACATGCTCCAACTCTCTGAATTTGAGCGATTTCTTATCGACCGAATGGTTCCATTCGGTCGGAAAGCGCTCTAATCCGCCCGTCGCAGACCGCAAGATCGTTATTCCTAGCAATGGATGGGCCAATGCCGCGAAATTTTGACCTCGTCCTGCGCGGCGGCGTCGTGATCGATCACAATGGCGAGGGCGTCCGCGACATTGGGATCATCGGCGAGAAAATCGCCGAGATCGGCGATCTCTCCCGCGCGAGCGCCGGCGAGGTGATCGACGCCGCAGGCCTCACGATCCTGCCGGGCGTCATCGACACACAGGTCCATTTCCGCGAGCCGGGCCTCACCCACAAGGAGGATTTGGAGACCGGCTCCCGCGCGGCCGTCCTTGGCGGGGTCACGACGGTCTTCGAAATGCCGAACACCAATCCGCTGACCACCAACGCCGAGGCTTTGGCGGATAAAGTCGCGCGCGGAAAAGGCCGGATGCATTGCGATTTCGCCTTCTGGGTCGGCGGCACGACGGAAAATCCGCGCGACATCCCGGAGCTCGAGCGGCTTCCGGGCGCGGCCGGGATCAAGGTGTTCATGGGCTCCTCGACCGGCTCCCTCCTTGTCGAGGAGGATGCGGGCGTCGCCGCCATTCTCGCCAAGACGCGGCGGCGCGCGGCCTTCCATAGCGAGGACGAATCTCGCTGAACGAACGCAAGCCGCTGCGCGCAGCGAATGATCCGACCTCGCATCCGCTCTGGCGCGATGAGATCGCGGCGCTGAAATCGACCGAGCGCCTGCTGCGGATCGCCCGGGAAAATCGCGCGCTCATTCATGTGCTCCATGTCTCGACGGCGGAAGAAATCGATTTGCTCGCCGCCCACAAGGACATCGCGAGCGTCGAAGTAACTACGCATCATCTGACCTTCAGCGCCGAGGATTACGCGAGGCTCGGGACCAGATTGCAGATGAACCCGCCCGTGCGGGACGCGCGGCACCGGGATCGTCTATGGCATGGAGTGGCGCAAGGGATCGCCGATATTCTGGGCTCCGACCACGCGCCTCATACGCTTGAAGAAAAGGCCAAGCCCTATCCGCAAAGCCCGTCCGGAATGCCGGGGGTGCAGACGCTGGTTCCGGTCATGCTCGATCATGTGAACGCCGGGCGGCTGACGCTTTCGCGCTTCATGGATCTGACGAGCGCCGGCCCGGCCCGCCTCTTCGGAATTGCCGGCAAGGGACGGATCGCGGTCGGCTATGACGCTGATCTCACCATTGTCGACATGAAGCGCCGCCAAACCATCGAAGACCGCTGGATCGCCTCGCGCTGCGGCTGGACGCCCTATGACGGCAAGGAGGTCACGGGCTGGCCGGTGGGGACGATCATTCGCGGCGCGCCTGTCATGTGGGAGGGCGAGATCATCGCGCCCGGCCGAGGCGCGCCGGCGCGCTTTTGGGCGGCGCTATAGCTCTAGGCGTTTCAGCTTCGAAGCCGCTTGATGAGGCAAGAATGGAACCCGCGGCGGCTAGTTGCGATTTCACCCCGGAACATTCGCCGAGGTGAGCCATGCCTCCATGCTATTTTTTCTTCTGCCTGTTGCTCGCGCCAGGGCCAGGCTACATCCCCGATGGGGCCGGCGGCTATGTGCCGATCACGAACAGCCGCGTCCTGCCTGATGGGTCTTTCCGGCCCTATGATCCTTTGATAGACGGCGGCTATGTCGGCGCGCCGGCTGTGGTTCTGATGGACCCTCCGGTGGTTGCGCCGCCTCCGGCCTATTGGGTCGAGCCGGTCTATCCATATCCGCTGCGTTGAGCGCGATTTTTCCAAGCGCGCGGCGAGGATGAAAAATTCCGCGGCGCCCTACAGCGTCTTCAAAAACCCCGCGAAGCGCATCAGGCCTTCGGGCCAGGGGCCATGCCCGCTGTCGCTGTTGATATGGCCGGACAGGCCGGCGTCGGCGAGGTCCGCGCCCAAGGCCGCGGCGAGCGCCTCGCTCTCGTCATAGGGCGCGTAGGGGTCGTCGCGGCTTGCGATCACGAGGCCCGGAAAAGGCAGCGGCGCGATCTTCACGGCGGAAAAGGCGGGATCGACCGAGCCGAGCCCCGGCAAGGCCCTGGCCGCGAGAACTTTGGCGGAGGGCGGCGCGACGAGAAACACGCCTTTCACCTTCTCGCCGAGCGAAGGCGCGGCGAGGGCCGCCGTGAGCGCGCCGAGACTATGGCCAACCAGGATCACCGGCCGCGACGCGCGCGCGGCCTCCTCGATGACGCGGTCGCGCCATGCCTCCAATTGAGGCTTGTTCCAATCCGCCTGCGCGACGAGGCGCGCCGTCGGCAGCTTGGCGGCCCACCGGCTCTGCCAATGATCCGGCCCGGAGCCGCCTAGCCCCGGAAGGATCAGGATCTCCGTCTCGGAGCTGCGCATGGATCGATCCCACGGAGCTTTGCGCTCAGGCCAAAACCGCCGCCGCCACAGGCTGCGGCTGCGCGAGATCGCGGGCGAGCGCCTCGACGAAATCGGCGTAGAGCTTGGCTTCCACCGCCTCGAACGCAAGCGCGCGCGCGGCGAAGCCGGGGTCGCCGGCCTGAAGCCAGGTTTCGACCTCGGCGAGATGCCTCGTTTCCTCGGCAAGAAGCCCATCGAGCTTGCGCGCCGCCTCGGACTCTCCGAGCGCCTTCCTATAGACGCCGTAAACGCCAAGCGCGCGGCGCTCGATGAGCCAGGTCACATAGCAATAGACGAGCTTCGCGCGCGCCGCCTCGGGCTGGTCCGCCAGAGCCGCGTCGCAGGCGGCGTCAAGATCCTGGAAATAGGCCTCGGCCTCCTCGCCGCAAAGCAGGACCTCGGGCGCGTAGCAATCAAATTCGGGACCGCCCAGCTTGACCGCGAGCTTCTTGAGGCCAAGCGCGTGCCGGCCTTCCTCGAGGGCGTGGTTCAAGACCGCGCCGGAGAGGGCCTCGGCCCTTTGGCTCTTCACGATCTTGCGGAAGCCGATATATTCCAAAAAGGAAAATGTATTCAGCCATTTGGCGTGCAGCGCCCGATCCGCGACGATCCGGCCGATCAGGGCGTCAAGGCGATTTTCGCTGGTCGCTGAAACTGTCATTGAAACTCCGCTTTGCAGTTGCGGCGCGAGGCCGTCTCTGACGCTTTCCTACACGAAAGGCCGCCGCCGAGACAGACATATGACGCGCGCCAAAGGCGTTCAATCGGCGCGATCTCGCGCGCGCTTCATGTTGGGCCTTGCGGGAGGGAAACCGAGAAGCACTGCCGCCCCGCCTGATGTTTCCAGGCCGAAGCTTCGGGCGGAAACGAGGTCACCGGTTCGTCCGAGGCGGCATTGAAGGCGGCGCAGAGCTGAAAGGCGCGGGTGTCATTCAAAATATATTCATAGTCCGCGCCGGTGATCGGATCGGCGCGCCGGAGCGACGGCGCATCGGGGAGCTTTTGAAGCGAGGCGGGCAAAGTCCCGTTGGCGCGGCGATAGGCAAAGATCGCCTGGGACAGATGGATAAGGTCCGACACGCGACGCCGATCCTGATCCGCGACGCGCTGCCTCCAGGGCGGGGGCGTCATCCAGAGGCCGAGCAGGACCGCCCCGGCGGCGACAATGGAGCTCGCGGTCAGGAAAATCACCGAGGCCCGGCTCGTCCTGCCGCCGCTCACTCCTGTTCGTCCCGGCGCACGTCATGGAGAAAATAGGCGAAGAGCCCGCCGGCGACGAGAGCCACAGCCAAAAGCTTGAGGAGGAAGCGCGTCGCGACTTCGCCGCTGAGATAGGCGTTGATCAGCGCGACGACATCGACGGCGAGCGTCACGGCGGCGACGAACAAAGTGAGATAGACGAACCATCGGCGCACTTTGGAATCGCGCCGCGCGGGGTCCGCCCGGTTGCGGTCGGCCAGGCGGAAGGTGAGCAGGAACAAGGGGAAGAAAACGATCAAGGTCGAAATCTCGAAGCGCAGCTGCGAGAATACCTGGCTCACGGCGCGCAGCGGATCGGGCAGGGCCTGGTCGATGAAGGCGAAGACGATGGTGAGAACGGCCCAGACGCAAACATAGAGCGAGGAAAAAAGAAGCAGATGAAGAAAAGTCTCGCGCGCCGAGACATGCGGCTTAGGCTTCGGCACGGGCAGGGGAAAATCAATCTCGGCGAATGCGTCGAGCGCGGCGGCGATCTCGTCCTTCGGCCAACCGGCGGCTTGCAGCGCCTGCGCGATCTTCCCGCGCTCCACGCCGGCCGCAAGGGCGCGCTCGGCGAAGTCGATGAGACTCGAAGACATGCGTTCCCCCGGTCTTGACCTGCGCCTTCAGGCTTCGCCGAACACCCGCGCGAAGATGACATCGATGTTCTTCAAATGATAGCCGAGGTCGAAAAGCGCCTCGAGCTCTTCGCCGCTCAGCGCCTCGCCCACATCCTTGTCGGCCTTCAAAAGCGTCAGGAAATCGCCTTCGCCGCGCCAGACCGGCATGGCGTTGCGCTGGACCAGCGCGTAAGCCTCCTCGCGGCTGACGCCCTTCTGGGTCAGGGCGAGCAGAACCCGCTGCGAATGGATGAGGCCGCCGAGCCGTTCCAAATTCTTCTTCATGTTGTCGGGATAGACAATGAGCCTGTCGATCACATTGGCGAGGCGGGCGAGCGCGAAATCGAGCGTGATGGTTGCGTCCGGGCGCGATCATCCGCTCGACCGAGGAATGCGAGATATCGCGCTCATGCCAAAGCGCGACATTCTCCATCGCCGGCAACGCCATGCCGCGCACGAGCCTTGCGAGGCCGGTCACGTTTTCGGTCAGCACCGGATTGCGCTTATGCGGCATGGCCGAGGAGCCCTTCTGGCCCTCTGAGAAAAACTCTTCCGCCTCGAGCACCTCGGTGCGCTGCAAATGGCGGATCTCGGTCGCGAGCCGCTCCATCGAGGAGGCGACGACGCGCGAGCGTCGCGAAAAACATGGCGTGGCGGTCGCGCGGGATGATCTGGGTCGAGGCCGGCTCGACCGCGAGGCCGAGCTTTGCCGCCACATAGGCTTCGACGCGCGGATCAATATTGGCGAATGTGCCGACCGCGCCCGAAATCGCGCAAGTGGCGATTTCTTTCCGGGCATTAACGAGGCGGGCGCGGCCACGGGAAAATTCGGCGTAGGCTTGCGCGAGCTTGAGCCCGAATGTCACCGGCTCGGCGTGGATGCCATGCGAGCGGCCGATCGTCGGGGTGAGTCTTGTGCTCGAAGGCGCGGCGCTTCAGGGCGGCGAGCAGGGCGTCGACATCAGCGATCAGAATGTCGGCGGCGCGGGAGAGCTGCACCGCCAGACATGTGTCGAGCACGTCCGAGGAGGTCATGCCCTGATGGACGAAGCGCGACTCGGGGCCGATGAATTCGGCGAGATGGGTCAGGAAGGCGATGACGTCATGCTTGGTGACTTTCTCGATCTCGTCGATCCGGGCGACGTCGAAACTCACATGGCCGGCTCTGTCCCAGATCGCCTTGGCGGATTTCTTTGGGAATGACGCCGATTTCGGCCAAAGCGTCGCAGGCATGCGCCTCGATCTCGAACCAGATTCGAAACCGCGTCTGCGCCTCCCATATGGCGGTCATTTCGGGGCGGGAATAGCGCGGGATCATGGGGGCTTGGCTCGTTGGGGCGGGATCGGGGGAGGCCTAGCATGCGGGCGGGGCTGGGGCAAAGCGGGCGGGGGGCTGACGACGCCTCGGGTTGAAGTTTTGCCGCGCGTGGCGAGAGAGGCGATCCTGCCGCTGATTGCCGCACGCTATAAGTACCGGATATGATTAATTGGGTTTCGTGGTGTGGAATTCTTGTGAATTTTGCACCTAGGACGGAGGTCATTGATTTCAAATTTCTTTGCAATCTTGCATAAAGTCATTAATCTTAAAATCAAGATTGTTGCCATTCAGAGACTTGGTATGTCGTATAAATCGAAATTTGACTTTCAATGTCCTAGATGCAGAGAAACAAGAAAATGTGAGGACTTAATTTGTGATAACTGTGGTAGAAATGAAGTACGAGGAGCATTCTATAAAATTGGGGCCATTCGTAGCGCCTATTCTGGATGTTTTTATTGTGATTCTTCACTTTATTTGCGATGCAAAACATGCGGAACTCATGTAACTGGTAAATTTATGTATAGACGCGGACTGTCACCAGAAAATATCATTGGGTTGATTCTCTGATATGTGCAGCGGCCTTCGCTGCCTATATTTTTGAAGGATCGTTTCGTCCAATCCCCCGGTGATGCCCCGTCGCAACAGCGGCATAAGCCTCAATATGGAACTTGCTGCGGTGTCTCGAAAAGCCTCGCTTTTACGAGGCAAACTCAACAAGAGTTTTGCTTGATTGTTTCACACTTGGGGAGAACTCGCCTCGGCTCGATTACCCGAAATGCGTATTGAGATGCTACTGAGGGTCCTACGTTGGCGCGAAGAATTACCGCGCCTCCAGCGCCGTCCCCTTCTCCGCCTTCAACCGCTCCATCTCGGCGCGGATCGGCGCGTAGGGGCCGTATTTATGTTGGGCCTCGGTGAACCCGTCGGCGTAGGGGCCATAGGCGGCGTCGATGGGCTTATCGAGCAGATCCCTTCGAAATCCTGGTCGCGCCCCGCCATAGGCTGTTGCTCCCAAGTCTCAACGAGACAACCCCTTGTTGTAGCGCTCGAACATGGCCGCCGCGATTTCAGGACTGGACGGCCATTGGCCGCGCCGCGTTCCGGCATGGGTGTGATAATCCTGCAAGCGGTCGGGATCGGGCTGAACCGCTTGTCGGTCCTTCAGAAACAACAGCCCTGTCTTATCGGTCGGCATGCGTGCGGCGAAGGCGTCGGCTTCGTCAAGAATGCGCCGCAGCCAAGTCATGGTCGCGGCCGCGTCGACCGGCGGGTCGCTGGCTATGCGCCGAAAGTCGGCTTCTGTGTATCGGGCGAGGCGGCGAATTTCATTGATGAGTCCTTCGGGCGTGAAGCCGGGAGCTTTCTCGACGGCGGCTACAATAACCGCGCCGAGCGGCAAAATACGCTCATGGATCGTCAATAAATCCACCACGTCGCGCGGCTCGCGGCGTCCGGCGGCGGCCATGACTTTGTTCATGGCGAGATCGACCGGATGCAGGACATAGCCGAAGGCCTCGTCCCGCACCGTCGGAAAAAAGCGAAAATCGCTATCGACCGCCCATTCCAGCTTTGTCGTCGCCGCCCCGCGCGAGGCCAGAACGGCATAAAAGGTCGGCTCGCGCCGCAGCCATTGCAGGGCGTAGCCATTGGCCTCCAAGAAGGCGCTGTCTTCTTGCGCGGCGCGCGCCACACGTTCTTCGCGGTCGTGGAAAATATCAATGTCGCCCGAATAACGCGGCGCATCCCGATTTAACGGCGTGCTTCCGGCGACATAGCTTTCAGGATCGCGATGCGATGCCAAGAGGCGCAATATCTCGGTCTGAATTCTATCAAGCGGCACGGCATGCGGCCTCGATCTGCTCCGCCAAGCGCCGCGCCCCAAGGTCGCCCTCCACCCGCAAACTCCGCGTGATGGCCAAGGCGTCGTCGCGGGTCGGATCGGGCGCGGGCTGGCTGCTCCACAAGGCGCTGGCGCCGTATTTCTCGAAGGCGCGCTCGTAAAGCGCCTTGAAATCTTCCGGAAGGTCGCGGCTATGATCGTCGAAGACGGGCATCATGGAAGGCATTATAGCACTAACCGAGAGGATTAGAACGCGGCTTGAACCCTACCGCGCCTTCTCCGGCATCCTCCCTTTCTCAGCCTTCAACCGCTCGACCTCGGCGCGGATCGGCGCGTAGGGGCCGTATTTATGTTGCGCCTCGCTGAACCCGTCGGCGTAGGGGCCATAGGCGGCGTCGACGGGCTTATCGAGCAGATCCTTTTCGAAATCCTGGTCGAGCCCGGCCTTCTTCTGCCGCTCCTGCTCCTCGACATAGGCGGCGAGGTCCCAGGCCTCCTCCACGGAGAGCTGCGGGTCGAGATAGTCGCTGCCATGCGGCATGTTGTAATGGATGAAATTCGCCAGCGTGATGAGCCGCGCCATGCCGGCCCCAGTGTTGAAACTGTCATGGCCCCAAAGCGGCGGCACGGCATAGCCGAGGATCATCGCCTGCGGGCTGCGCGGCACGCCCGCGCCATTGGTGTTGTGGCAGTCGAGGCACGCGCGCTCATAGATTGGCTGCGCCGCGCTTGGGATCGGCGGCGCGGTCGAGCTCCGGCATTTTGCCGGCGCCGAGGCCGGCAACGCGCGCGCCCGGCGCAACGCCGGTTGAGAGGAACTTCACATAAGCGACCAGCGCCTGCATCTCCGGCGATTTCGCCGGAAGCGGGCGGCCGTTCATGCTGCGCGTCATGCAGGAATTGACGCGGTCCTCGATCGAGATTTCCGCGCCGATGCGCGCGCTATATTTGGGAAAATCGCCGAATACCC
The DNA here is from genome assembly GCA_963811015.1 of uncultured Alphaproteobacteria bacterium. Classification (GTDB taxonomy): domain Bacteria; phylum Pseudomonadota; class Alphaproteobacteria; order Rhizobiales; family Beijerinckiaceae; genus Methylocapsa. The sequence goes on from CAWESJ010000176.1 coordinate 9,312, forward strand.
CGAAAAGGGCCAAGCCGAATTTCTTGGTTCCGGCTTCAAGATGGCAATTGCCGCAGGCGAGATTATTTCCCGCCAAGCGCAGCGCGGGATCTTGGACCTGCGGCCCGATATAGGCGAAAGTCGCGAGAACGAGGTCGCGTCCGCGCCTGATCTCGCGCCCGCGCGCGTCGTCGGGGAGCGCGCTTATGTCGGGGACCGACCAGGCCGGAGGGCTCGGCGCGGGCTTTTCTTTTGCTTTTTCTTGGGCGGCGCCCGGAGGCGGCAAGAGCGCGGCGAGCAGCGCGAGGGCGCTCATGGCCTTGAAGAAATTGGTCCTGGCCATCGGTCTTTCCTTCCCCGTTCATAGGCCCCTCGCCTTGCGCGAGGCATGATCTCTATTTCGTCCCGAACTTGCCGCGCCAGCAGGGCTGCGCGCCCGCGAAGGGCAGGGGCGTGGCCTCATATATCGCGCGGGCGATGGCGCGGGCGAGGCAATCGGCCGCGCTTGCGCCGATCTCGATCTTGTCGCGGAGCGTTGGAATGGACCGCGCGGCGCCGGTCGCGGCGGCGAAGACCGTATCGCCGTCCATGGCGGCATGGGCCGGGCGCAAGGCGCGCGCCATGCCGTCATGCGCCATGATGGCGAGCCGCTTGGCCTCGGGCTTGGTCAGCGCCGCGTCTGTGGCGACGATCGCGATGGTCGTATTTTCCGCCGCCTCGCCCTTGATGTGGAAATCGAGCGCGTCCTGCGGCCAAGGCGCGGGCCAGCCGAGGCCGCCGAATTCGCCCTCTTTCTCGTAGGGCGCGGCCCAGAAATGCGGCCCCTCGCCAATGGTCGCGCGGCCGATGGCGTTCACCGCGACGATCGCCCCGACGCGAAATCCGCCCGAGGTGGTTTCGCTCGCCGAGCCGAGCCCGCCTTTGAGATTGGCCGTGGTCGCGCCAAGCCCGGCGCCGACGCTGCCCAGCGCAAAATCGCCTGCGGCGGCGGCGGCGGCGGCCGCAAAGCCCAAACGCCAATAGATCGGCTCGCGGCCAAAAGCCTTGTCGCCGCCGTTGAGCAGGTCGAAAAGAATGGCGCCCGGAACGATCGGCACTTTAATGTCGCCCACCTGAAAGCCGCGGCCGGCCTCGCGCAGAAAGGCCGCGACCCCACCCATGGAATCGAGCCCATAGACGGAGCCGCCGGCGAGGACGAGCGCGTCAATGCGCTCGACGCTCATCTCGGGTTCGAGCAGGGCTGCGTCGCGAAGGCCCGGGGCGCCGCCATGGACCGCGATGGAGGCCGTCGCCGGGGTCTCGAAAATCAGCGCGGTGACGCCGGAGCCGAGCTTTGCGTCCTGCGCATGGCCGACGCTCAGGCCGGGGACGTCTGTGATGAGGTTTTTCAAGCGGGCTCCAAGACTGGCGAAAGGCGATCGCCCTGGACTAGCGAAGGTCCGCCGATGCGGTCAATGCCGGCGCCGGCGCGCCTGGCGCGCTCCGCCGATCCTGGGCGCGGATCATCGCGGCCTTGCGACCGGAAAATTCATACATCTGAGAATTGCTTGGCGATTTTAAAAGCAAAGACTCCCGACATTATGCCGCCACAACAGGAGAAAGACCACATATAAAATCTAATTATATGACGAAATACATAAATAACTTCAGTAGTGGGTGGGGCTTGCTGCATAGGCGTCACTTGGATATGTGCGTCGCACAATCATTCCGCCGTCTTGATCGCGTCGAGACTCGATTCTCTACGCCCCTGACTTGACCTCGACTTCCGCGCATGCTTATCGTCGCCGCGCATTCGCATCTTCGTAGCATTTGGATCGCTGATCCATCTCATCGCTAACCCAATTAAAATTTCGGCGGGTCACATGATACGTGAATTTCAATATCGCGGGGAAACCTTCAGGGTTAACTATCACGGCGCACATGGGCATGAGGAAGTCTTCATCATTCATATGATCGATGGCGAGGAATGGGGAGAAATCTCGATCGACCGCATGACCGAGGAGAATGACACCGACGCGCCGATTGACGTTATCTGCGTGCAGCTCTGCGACCGCCTGATTATCGAGCGCGAGATCAATTGCGCCGATCCCGAGGCCGGCTTCACCTGGGTCGAAGGCAATATCCTCGTGCAGGTGCATGACGGCATTCAGGATCATCACTGACCTGATTTGAACGCCGCTGGCGAGGCGCGGCTGCTTGCTCCTCCTCCCCCGTGTCGGGCGGGAAAGGAGCCGGGGCCGCGCCTGCGTTCGCCTCAGCTCCTTCGCCT
>CAWESJ010000177.1:0-7352 GCA_963811015.1 uncultured Alphaproteobacteria bacterium
TGCATCGAACGCCTTCCTGACCGGACCGCGAGTTCTGGCGCAACGCGTCTTGGCGCGAAAAGCGCGGCGACGCCGCAGAGCCACAGGCTTACGCGAGATTACATATGAATTCCTCCGCTTTTCGACAATATTCAGACTTTAACGCGAGAGTCAGAATTCGCCGCCTGCTCTCGCCAGGCGCGCCGGTCATGCTTTGCCTCGGCGCCTTCGTCGCCTTCTCAACCATGGTCGCCTCCTCAACCATGGTCGCCTTCTCACCCGTGCGGCGGCGAGAGGGCGGCCGCAACATCCGGCCTTCCGCGCCGACGCGGAAGCATCGAAGAGTCCCGATCCAATAACGAACCGCGCTGTTTTTGGTCGTATCCCTGTTGAGACACTACACGCTTTTGGCGCAGGCGGATCGGTCCCTTCAAAATGCGGTCCGGAAAAACGCGTTCAAGAGCGGTGCGATCCAGAGCCTTCGTCGCGCCGCATATGCAAGGTCTCGGCGCCTGCGCGTGGGCCGCGGGCGCTTCGCCGCCGTCCGTTTCGCCTGTCGGAGTCCGGCCTCAGTCCCAAGGCTATTTCTGAAAAGCCGTGACCGGTTTTTTCGACATTTGGACGTCGGATAGATCCGACGTCCATAAGGGCATGCTGCAGCGATCTGATTTTCAGCGATTCCGTTCCGATCGGCTCTGTCTATCTGATGGGAAAACGCCCTAGAGCGCTTTCCGACCGAATGGACTCATTCGGTCGACAAGAAATCGCTCAAAATCAAAGACTTGGAGCATGTTCTGATCGAAAAAGCCGATCAACTTTTTCGGAACATGCTCCAGCTCACGATGATTTTGGACTGAACCAATCCAAAATCATGAATGTGATCGATTCCAAGAGATTAGAGCGGGATGCGGGCCGAAAACCGGTTACTGCTTTTCCTCATCCCGCTCTAAATGGCTGCGCGGCAGGGCGATTTGAGAAGGCGGCGATGGGCGTCGCGCAGGGCGATGATCGCTTCATCGAGATCCCGGCGTTGCCGTTCGAGATGGCTGATCTGGGCGACGATCTGCTCGGGCGGCAGGCGCATTTCCAGATCCATCTGCTCGAAGTCGGCGTCCGACAGATCAGATGTCGTCAAGTCCTGCGTCGCGGCGCGGCGGCCCTCGCCCTCGCCGCCGGCGATCGCGCGCGCAGCCAGAATGTCGTGAATCTCGGACAAGGTGAATCCGAGCTGTTTGCCCTTGAGAATCATCTTGAGGCAGAGCCTGTCGCGCGCATTGTAGCGGCGCGCGGTGCCCTCGCGCCTCGGGTGAAGAAGGCCGCGATCCTCATAAAAGCGCAGAGCGCGGATGCTGACGCCGAAGTCGCGCGCCATTTCGCGGATCGTGCTCCATTTATCCACGGATTTGTACGCCGCCGCGGAGGTTTGCGGCTGCGGCGAATGCGGCCGATGTTCGGCATCGCGGCCAACGCGCCGCATGCGGTCCTGCGGCTGATAATTGGCGTCGTGCATTGGGTTTGTGTCCATGGTCCCTCACAGTCCAATCTACAATGAAATCCAACTTACAAACAATAGGTGAATTTTAGAGACAGCACAACTAAAAAGTGTATACTGCTTTCTGCGGGGTGTGGCCCGCAGCGGGCCGCCCCGTCGGCGCGCGCGCTTAACCTCTTGTTTACCCGAGGCTTGGAATGTCTTTGCCGTCCCGCGCCCGCGCCATTTGGCGAATCTCTCTCATCCAAATCGCAATTCCACCCGTTTTGGGCGCCATTTTAGAACGCGAGCCTGTCGACCGGATGGACCCATTGAGCGACCTATGAGCAAGGCGATCGCGCAAGACGTCGACGGAAGCGGCTCCGAATGTCAGGACGCGGCCATGAAGCCGGCGCGGCAAAAAGATTTTGCCGCCGATCGGACCGGGGAACGCGCGGCCGGCGCGCCGATCTTGACGCGGCAGGTTAATCAGGAAATGGACTCGGAAGCCGTCGCCGGCCTCTCGCAGACGCTCGACGAATTGGAGAGTTGCCTGCGCGGGCGGAGCGGCGGTAAAATCGACAAGGCGCTTTTGAAAGCCGCCTTGAAGGAGCTTGAAGGCGAGTTGCAGGGTTTCGTACGCCGCAAAATACTCGGCAGGGTTGTAAACAAAACCGTTGTCCCGGCGAAATTTGGGCTGGACGCCGCATCGCTCGGGGCGTTTCCGTTCCGGTCCGATCTCCTCGCTCGCCTGAATGCGGCGCTGCCGGCGGCCGGATCAACGGCCGAGAGCGGCCGCAACGATCTCGCCGAACTCGCAAGAAAGCTCGACGAAATGTGTCGCGGCGGCGTCCCGGCCGGCGCGCCGCGCGCCGCCGAAGCTGAGTCGCCGGCTCCTCCCGCGCCGGACGACGCGGTCGCATCCAAGACGCCGGAGGAGGACGGCTGCGTCACCGTGGCGTCCGGGCGAGATGCCAAAGCGGCCGGCGCATTCGATCCTCTTGCTGGCCAGGCTCGCGGCTGGACGCAAAGCGCTCAGGTCCCAACGGGTGAAACATTGAAGCGCGAGTTTGAAAAGCGCGCGCTCCGCGTCGACAACCCTGCCGCGCCCAGCCTCGGCTCGGATGGGCTTGCGCAGCCTCAGGACCAGTCGGCGGCAAATCAGGATCGCGCGGGCGCGCGGCCGTCGCCGAACGGCGAGATTGCGCGCTTCGACGAAAACTCGGCTGGCGAGGGCGGCGACCCCGCGCCTCCGGCGAGCGAGGGTCTCGGCGCCGCGGCGCGCGAAATCCTGGCTCTGCTCAAAGACCCAGACCGCGCCGCCGCCTTGCAGTCCCTCGAGGCGCGGCTCGATGACTTCACGCGGACGGCGGAGCGGGCCATTGCGACGGACGCCGATCGCGGCGGATATGACGCGGCGCTTGAGGGCGGCTCCACGGAAGCCTCCACCGAGACTGAGGCTCTTACGGATATTGTCAGCTCCTTATTCGGACGAAAGGACGCCGCCGCGGACGCCAAATCCGCTGATTCCGCGATCGAGGCGCTACGGCGGGAGATCGGCAAGATCGCAGCGCGCCTCGACAGCGCGGATAAGGCGTCAGCTTCCCTGAGCACGCTCGAGACTTCGATCGCCGCTCTGTTCGAACAGCTTGAGGAAACCCGCCGAACCGCGCGCGAGGCCGTCGCCGCGGCCGAGCGAGGCGGGACGCCCAATTTTGCTCCTCGCGCCAAATTAAGCGAAGCCGTCGCGCCGGGCGCTGCGGGCGGCTTCGCGCCAAGCGTCGCCGGCGACATCGCCGAATTGCGCGCCGCGCTCGAAGCCGCCGACCGGCGCGTCGATCTGACCTTGACCGCGCTGCGGGAAACCGTCGACAAGGTCGCCGACCGCCTGGTCAAGGTGGAGGCCGACGTCGCCGCAATGCGCCCGGCGCGCCTCGGGTCGCTTCTCGCGCCGAACTTGACCCCGATCTTCACGCAGCGAGCCGAGCGGGGGCAGGCCGAGGCGGACGCGAGCGGCGGCGAGCCCGCTGGAGCGCCTACGTTCGAGGCCAGGCCAGGAAACGCGGCCGGACCAATCGACGCCTCGGATATTCTGCTTGAACCCGGCAGCGGATTTCCGCAGCGGCGCGAGACACGCGGGCCGCCGCATTCCGCGCCGCCATCGGCCATGGGCAATTCCGTTCTCTACAATATTGTCGAGGGCAGTCCGGCCAGCCGCAGCGATTTCATCGCCGCCGCCCGCCGCGCCGCGCAGGCGGCCCAAAGGCCTTCGCCCGATCCGGCCAAAGGCGAAGCGCATGCGGAAGCCGAGCCCAAGAGGAGGCCGCGCGCGGCCCTGCTCGCGCGAACCCGGCGCTTTTTCCGCGCGCATAAGCATCTCGTCCTTTTGAGCCTTGCGGCGGTTCTTTTCGCCGCGAGCGCCTATGCCGTGGCGCGGAAGGCTGCCCGCACGGCGAGCATCGACGATCTCGCGCCGAGGCTCCTCCAACAATTGGAAAAGACGCTCGCCCACGGCAAAGCGTCGCCGCCGGCCGCCGACAAAGCTTCGGCAAACACGCGAGGCGATTCCTCGGCGCCGCCGCAAGCCCTTCCGGGCCTGCTCAATTCATCGCCGCTCGCGCCGGCGCGCCTCGGCGCCGACGGCCCCGCGCGCAAGGCCATGGCCGGCGCCGCGCCCATCATGGTCGGAGCGCTCGAACAAAGCGACCGCCAGCGCCAATTCGCGGCGGGACCCGCGCCGGCCGACCGGATCGCGTCTCCTTCTGTATGGAAACCGTCCAGCCCGGCGGCGGATCCCCGCATGGCGGCCGAAGAGGACGACGCGGCGGCGCAGTTCGCGTTGGGGCTGCGCTTCGCCGAGGGCCGCGATCGCCCTCGCGATCTCAAGCTGGCGGCGCAATGGTATGACAAGGCTGCGCGGCTCGGGCTCGCGAAGGCCCAATATCGGCTCGCAATCCTCTACGAAAAAGGCCTCGGCGTGAAGCGCGACCTAGCCCGCGCCGTGAGCCTCTATTTGGCGGCTGCCCAAAGCGGAAATACGCGGGCCATGCATAATCTCGGCGTGCTCGCCGCCGAAAATTCGGACGGGCGGCCGGATTACGCGACCGCCGCCCTCTGGTTCGCCAAGGCGGCCGAATGCGGCGTGGCCGACAGTCAATTCAATCTCGCGGTTTTGCTCGCGCGCGGGCTCGGACCGCCGCAAGATCTGGTCAAGGCCTATTCCTGGTTTGCGATCGCCGCGGCGCAAGGCGATGCGGAAGCCGGCAAGAAGCGCGACGAGATCGGCGCGCGGCTCGCCGCCGCGGATCTCGCCGCGGCGCGAACGATGGCGGCGGGCTTCCGGCCCCGCGAGGTCAATCAGGCGGCGAACGAGGCGCCCGGCGCGCAAGCCGGCCCCGACGCCGACCTGCCCGACGGCCGCCAAAACGCGGAGGCGCCGAAAGTCTCGGGGCTCTGATCGAGGGCGGGCGGCGCGGCGCTCGCGCCATATCTTAAGCTTCGATCCGGTCTGAAGCTTCAATCCGGCAGGCAGCGCCGATGCGCCACGGCGTAGACTTCGTCGCGGCCCATGACATAGGCGTAGACTTGGCCGCGGGCTTGAGCGCTTGAATCCTGGACGCGCGAATCTTGGACGCGCGAATCCTGGACGCAGGGGGTTCCGCGCGCGCCAAACAGCCGCGCGAACGCCGGATCAAGGATGTTGAGGCCGCCCGCGAAAGCTCCGAAAGCCGGCAGGACGCAGCGCGTCCCGTCGCCGACAAAACTGCGGCGCCTGACCGAGCCGGCGCGGCCGGCGAGCCTCGCGACCGGGTGAAGATGGCCGGCGATCTCGCCTGGAGCGGCGCCCGCGCGCGGCTCATGGCGCAGGACGACGCCGCCGATCGAAAGCTCCCCGCAGGCCTCGCCGTGGAGCCCGCCCGGCAGTTCCCTGTCGTGATTGCCGGCGATCCAGATCCAGTCGCGCCCGGCCTGCAAGGCGCGGATGCGGCCGCGGTCCGCGACTGATAGTCGCTCGCCGGCCCTTCGGTCGTGAAACGAATCGCCGAGGGCTGCGACCGCACGGGGGCGGTAGCTGGCGATGAGGCGCCCGAGCGCTTCAAGCGTCTCCGCCGTGTCGTAAGGCGGCAGAAAAACCTTCCGCGCGGCGTAGGCCGAGCCCTTCTCGAGATGGAGATCAGCGACAATGAGCAGGCGCTCTTGCGGCCAATAGAGCGCGCCGGCCGGATCGGCGATGAATTGCGCGCCGGCGACCCGGAGCGTCGCCGGCGGGTTTCGGCGCGAGACGATCGCGGTCATACGCGGAACGCGCCGCGCTTGCGCCGCGCGCCTTGCCCCGGCTCCGCCATTACTTCTTCCGCCAAGGCTTCCGCCGCTTCCGCGAGAATCGCATCCTGCGCTTCGCCATAGACCGATTCGCGGCCGATTTCGAGCATGATCGGCGCGGCCAGAGGCGAGACGCGGTCGAGCGCCTTATGGACGATCTTGCCCTGCACGCGCGTCAGCATATGGCCGAGGCGCTCGATGTCGAGAAAGCCGGTCGCCGCGTCGGCTCGGGCGGCGCGCAGGAGAATATGCTGCGGCTCATGCCGCAGCAGCACATTATAGATGAGGTCGGTCGAGATCCGCACCTGGCGGCCGGTCTTTTCGCGGCCGGGAAAATTCCGCTCGATGAGCCCGCCGATGATCGCGCAATTGCGGAAGGTGCGCTTCATCAAGGCGGCCTCGCGCAGCCATTGCTCGAGATCGTCGCCGAGCATGTCCTGCGCGAAGAGATCCGCGAGGCGCGCGGGGCGGCGCGCGCAAAGCGCCCCTATATCGGTCAAGGACCAGACGCAGAGCGCATAGTCATTGGCGACGAAGCCGATCGGCTTCACCCCGCCGCGCTCCATCCGGCGGGTAAGCAGCATGCCCAGGGTCTGATGCGCGAGACGGCCCTCGAACGGATAGCAGACAAGATAAAACTTGTCCGCCGCGCGGAAAGGTCTCGACCAGAAGGTCCTCGCGCGTCGGCAGCGTCGAGCGCTGGCGTTGCAGCATCGAGCCATTCGCGCGACCTGGTCCGGCAAGCCGCTCCAGGCGGCGGGGTTCGGAAAGAAGCGCCCGCACGCGCATCGGCGAGATAGGTCGAAAGCGGAAATTTGCCGCCCTCGTAGGAAGGTATTTTCGGCGTCCTCGGCATGGGCGCGCGACACATAGCGCTTCATCCTCGACCAGCGCCTCGTAGTGCGAGAATTTCGCCGCCGAACACAAAAGTGTCGCCCGGCGCCAGCATCTCGATGAAATATTCCTCGACCTCGCCGAGAAGCCTGCCGCCCCGCCGCGCCGGACCGGCAAGGGCCGAAGCCGGGCGCGCGCGCAGGAGGCGGACTTTCAGCATGTCGGCCTCGACGATGGTGCCGACATTGAGCCGATAGCGCTGCGCGACGCGGGATTGGCGATCCGCCAGCGGCCGTCCTTGCCTGCGCGGATCCGGGCGAAGCGCTCATAGGCCTTAAGCGCATAGCCGCCGGTGGCGACGAAATCGACGACGGCGTCGAAATCCGCGCGCGCAAGCGCCGCGTAGGGCGCGGCCGAGGCGCACTTCGGCGTAAAGCTCGTCGGCGTAGAACGGCTCGCCGCAGGCGCAGCCGAGCACATGCTGGCGCCAGCACGTCGAGCGCGCCGATGCGCAGCGGCGGCGTGTCCTGCGCGTTCTCGGCGATGGCGTCGAGCGCGGCGCGGCATTCCAGCACCTCGAAGCGGTTGGCGGGCACCAGCACGGCCTCGCGACGGCTCGTCCATGCGGTGATTGGCGCGGCCGATCCGCTGCAGCAGCCGCGACGCGCCCTTCGGCGCGCCGACATTGATGACGAGATCGACGTCGCCCCAGTCGATGCCGAGGTCGAGCGAGGAGGTGCAGACC
>CAWESJ010000178.1:0-3359 GCA_963811015.1 uncultured Alphaproteobacteria bacterium
GCCGGTCCAGCACAGATGATCCGAGATCCATTCCGGCTCGAAACGGTCGGAAAGCGCCTTTAGCTCTTTCAGATGCGCGAAATCGAGCGGGGCGGTCGAAGCGATCGAGAGTGAGACGCCGTGCAAGACGATTGGATAATTGCAGCGCAAGCGCTCGAGCGTCGCAAGCGGCTGGCCGCCGGGAACCATGAAATTTTCTGAAACCGCTTCAAGCCAGTCGACCCTCGGCGCCTTTTCGAGAATGTCTTGATAGTAGGCCGGCCGCAGACCAAGGCCGAACCCCAGACATGAGGGCTTGCTCACCGTCGGCTCCCTGCATCGCGTTGCGGAAGCATGTTCTGATCGACTTTTTCGCCATTAAGACATCGGATATATCCGATGTCTCATAAGAACATGCGCCAACCTATTGCTCCAGGCGACCAGACAGGCGGACATGAGCCCGCCCGTCTTCGACGCCAATTAGCCGACGGTGCCGCCCTTTGCGGCGCAGGCCGCTTTCGACTTGGTCGGCAGCCATCCCTGGCCCTTGCAGGAATTCTGGCCCTTGCAGGCGTTGCTCGCCGTTTTGCAGGCGCTCTCGCCCTTGCAGGAGTTGATGCCGACGCACATGACAGTCTTCGCCGCCTTTTTGGCGGACGCCGGCGTGACGGATACGCCGTTTAGCGCGAGAGCGACCGCCGCGGCTGCGAGAGTCGCGCCGGAAACGATATCGACCTTCATTTTAATCTCCCAAAGGATTTGCTCGCATGACGCGTGCGTGCTGGGCCCCGAAGAGAGCCCACGACAGGTCTTTCGCTTCAGCGGAGCAGAAAGTTACAAAAATTCGCGCGCGCCGAGAACAAACTTGCGGAGCCTGGCGCGCTTTGCGATCTGGGTCGGGAGCAATTGTGAAGCGTTTTCGACGACGAGGCGAAATTTGCCTGCCTGGCGGGCCAAGCTGCGCGCGCCGGCCGCGAGTCAAAACATTATTTAATGCTAAATCAAACACTTAAATGGTGGGCGCGACAGGGATCGAACCTGTGACCCCTCCCGTGTGAAGGGAGTGCTCTCCCGCTGAGCTACGCGCCCGCCTCCGGCCTGAATGCTTGGCCGCGACCTTCCGTCCGTTCCGTCTTCGCCGTCACGCCGATGATCGAGCCTCTTTATGGAAGGGCGAGGTTCGAAGTCAAGTTGGATTCAGGGCGTGGTTTGGATCAGCCGTCCTCGCCAAGGCAGGCGGCGAGGCGGTCGTACCACAGGATCTGATCAGCCGGGGTGAAATGCGCATTGGCAGGGCTCGGATTGGGAACGACGAAAATGCGGGTTCGCTCGATCCGCGCCGCTTGCAGGCCGAGGATCGGCGCTGTTTTGGCGCCGGTCAGGGCGCAATGGATCTGGCGATAGGCCATGGTCCCGTGAAAACAGGCGATGCGGGGCTGGCGCCGGCCGAGCTTCTCGACGAGGGCGGCGACGCCCGCCTTGAATTCGTCCGGCGTAAGATCGCTCGCCCGTGGGGTCGGGCGTTTCACCGCATCGGTGAAGCCGAAGCCATGATCGAGGAGCAGGCGGTCATGCGCGGGCTCCAAAAGCGCCGCTCCGATCGCCTCCCTGGCCTTGTTGCTCAGAACCGAGCGCGAGAAGGCCGGCCAGAAGCGGTTTGCCTTGCGGGCGAAATAATGCCCTTGCGCGGCGGAATAGGTCGAAGGATTTATGCCGACGAACAGCACGTCGAGCCCGTCGCGGACGAGGTCCGGAAGGCTCGGCGGCGAGGCGTCGTTTTCATCGGCTTTCATCGCCGCCGTCCCATCAGGCGCCCAGAGCATGTTCCGAAAAAGTTGACCGACTTTTTCGATGAGATCATGCTCCAACTCTTTGAAATTAAGCGATTTCTTATCGACCGAATGATTTCATTCGGTCGGAAAGCGCTCTAGCGCTTTTGTGCGAATAAGCCGCCAAGCGCCGCGATTGCCGCGAAGCGTCAAGAAATTGCAACATGGAGCCGGCATCAATCGCGGCGCGGAGGCCGAAAATCTTCCAGCGTCCGCGTCGCGCTCCGGGAGAAACTATGAAGCACAAGCAGTTTGGGCGCCGCGTCGTCTTGGTCATGGCGGCCTTCATGGCGGCTTCGGCCCCTGGCCTGGAAGGTGCGAAGGCCGAAGGCGATGCGCCGGCCTCGCCCAATGGGCTCGAAAAGATCCAAACCATCGTCATCATCTATGCGGAAAATCGCAGCTTCGATAATCTCTACGGGCGGTTTCCCGGCGCGAACGGCCTCGCCGACGCCGCGCCGGAGGCGGCGCGGCAACTGGATCGCGACGGCTCGGTTTTGAAGGAGCTGCCGCCGATCTGGAAGGGCCTGACCGCGAAGGGCGTCAAGCCGGCGGCGCCGAAGGCGCAGACCGAGCATCTGCCCAACGGCGTTTTTTCGATCGACGATCCGGCCGGATTGAACACGCCGCTCAGCGTTCCGACGACTGATCTTTGGCATCGCTTCTATCAAAATCAAATGCAGATCGACGGCGGCAAGAACGACCGCTTCGTCGCCTATGGGGATTCCGGCGCCTTGGTCATGGGCTATTACGACGGCTCGAAACTGCCACTCTGGCGGGTCGCGCAAAAATATGCGCTCGCCGACAATTTCTTCATGGCGGCGTTCGGCGGCTCTTTCGTCAATCATTTCTATCTGGCCTGCGCCTGCGAGCCGCAATATCCCAACGCCGACCATAGCCCGGCCAAGGGTTTGATCGCCGCGGTCGAGGACGATGGGGTGAGCGCTCAAGCTTGCCCCGGATTCGCCGAAATCCGCGTTGGACGGCGTCCCCAAATTCGTCAATGACGGAGCCATCACCCCGGATTTCTACGCGGTGAACACGATGCAGCCGCCCTATCAGCCGAGCGGAAACGGACCCGCGCTTGGGGGCGATCCGGCTTACGCCGATCCGGCCGCGCCGACCACGCTCCCGCCGCAGACCGACACGACCATTGGCGAGCTTCTGAGCGCGAAAGGCGTAACCTGGGCCTGGTATGCGGGCGCTTGGGGCGCCGCGCTGGATAAAACGGCCGTCGAGCCCTCGCCGAACTTCCAGTTCCACCACCAGCCGTTCAATTATTTCGCCGCCTATGCGCCGGGTTCGGCCGCGCGGGCCGAACATTTGCGCGACGGCGGACTCAATGGCGCCTTGTTCATCGCCGCGATCGACGCCGGGACCCTGCCGCAGGTCGCCTTCTACAAGCCGCAGGGAAATCTCAACGAGCATCCAGGCTACGCCGAGGTCCTATCCGGCGACGAGCATATCGCCGAGATCGTCAGCCATCTCGAAAACAGCCCGCAATGGCCGCATATGGTCGTCCTCATCACCTATGATGAGAATGGCGGGTTT
>CAWESJ010000179.1:0-5820 GCA_963811015.1 uncultured Alphaproteobacteria bacterium
GCTGAACCAGTACAGGACAGAACCATGTATTGCTGTCCTTTTTCCGGGAACGGCTCATGCGGGCTTCGGCTTCTTCGGAGGGAACGACTCGGGTGTGGCCGGAGCCAATAGAGGCGTCGTTGTCGTCAACATCGACAAAACAAATCAACAAATGACTGTTTTTTTGAATGGGGTGGAGACATATCGATGGCGGGTGTCAACTGGCCGAGCAGGATATTCAACTCCATCGGGAACCTATACTGCAACCTCTATGAATGAAATTTGGTATAGCAAACAGTGGGACAACGCCCCCATGCCCCATTCCATTTTCTTCATCAAGGACGGTCACGCCATCCATGGCAGCTTCGACGTGAGGAATCTCGGCAAACCCGTCTCGCATGGCTGCGTGCGTATTTCTCCTGAGAACGCCGCCACGCTTTTTGAGCTGGTGAAGAACTATGGCCTGGAGAATACGCGGGTAGTGCTGAGCGGCGTCAGCCCGGGCGGCGAGTATAAAATCGCCAAGGGTCCGGCAAGTCCGCGCGGCGGTTCTTCCGGGCGCGCATTTGCCGCTCCAAATTACAATGGATCCCAGGGTTACTATGGAGCGCCGCGGACCTCTTCACCCTGGTGAAAGCCAATCTATCGCGCTTGTAGGAGACAAACCTCTCCAAATGCGTGCGTCGGCGAACAGGCGACAAGGCCGGATTGGCGGAAAATTAGACGCAAATTCAGCAGTTTGAGGGGTCGGCCTTATACCACGTCTTTGAGAATATGACCCGGTTTGTCCATTGGCGAGTTCCGGGGGGATATGTTCAGCCATGGCTGTCGACCAGTTTGGTCCACGCGTAGCGGCAAGTGGTCGACAAGGGTCGTGTAGGAGGTGAAGGCTCGGTTCGAGAGCCGGTCGTCTCTCATGAACCGGCAGGTATTCTCGACTGGGTTAGGCTCCGGGGATTTCGGCGGCGGTGACGCGAGCGCAATGTTGCGCGGCGCCGGAGCCTTCGAGACATGCGATCCTGCATGGCCGCTTCGACCGTTGTGGACGGCGGCAGCGGGGGGCGTTCAGCTTCCATCATTTCACTCCGTCCCTGGCGGCGAGCTTAGCGAAGGCCAGCGTCTTCTCGTCCACGATCTTCAGCAAGCCGGGCGGGCCGCTGCGATGCTGGACATAAAGCCAGCCCGTCTCCGAGACAGTCACCATATAGAAGCTGTCGCGCTGGGCGGATTATGTTGTTTACGGGATCATGCGCCGCCAAAAACGAAAACCGCTCCCCTCCCCGGCCCATGCTAATGCAACCTTTCTGTCCATCCACAGGCGGAACCGCGGTCCGCGATCGTTCTCGCGTCGGAGGCGGCAATTCTCCGCCGCCAGATCCTTGCCGCCAAGCGGGATCGCCGCCCCGCGTATTGGACCGCCTGGGCGATCCCACCTTGCTCCCACCGTTTCTCCCGCGCCGAGCGCCGAGCCGCGCAGCGGGGATCCCCAGATCCATGGCGATCTGGCGCAACGGCCGGCCGCTGATTTCCAGCAGCCCGAAGGCGTCCGCTTGAATTCATCCGCGTACTGACGACGCGCGGTACCCATAAAACACCTTTCTGCTCCCAAATGGGTTGAGCAAATCTGTCCATGTTTCGGACGAAGGTCACGCCTTGGATCGGCGAGCTTTCAGTCGCTTCATCCCTGTTGCTCCGTTGGGAGCAGGCATGGGAGCGACAGGGGACCAACCCGAAAAAATTCCGCGCTCCATGGAGCCAATCTCGATCGCCTTCCGGGGGGAGCGACGAGAGGCCACCAATCCATGGAGCAATAGACATGACAAAACGAAAGATCGCACAACCAAACCTGCAAGACCTGACATTCGCCGAGGCGCGCGACTTGGTGAAGCGCGGATATGTTCCGCGCGGCGTCCTGTTTGACGAAGAATTCGCCGACGCCTTCGTCCATGAAATCGACAGGCTAATCGACAAAGGAACCATCCCACCCTCGTCCGACCGCTTCGTTGGTTGCATGGCGACGGAATGGATCGTCACGCTGGGGCTTGTCGCGGGACTAAGTCTCGATGACGCGGAAATCTTCAAGACATCGCCTCTGTTGGCGGAGCTATTCCGAACGCTTCAGAATTTTGGTGAAAGCTTCAACCGGCTGCGCGTGACGATGCTTGAAGCTGGCGCCATCAGGGAAAACCAAATTCTGGAGCTTGGTGTGGAAGGTATGGAGCTGAACGTCAATCGCGTGATGGGCGTCCCGGAGGCGGTTTGGTCTGGACACCACCTGCATACCGACGACGCCCGCTTCAACGCGGCCTTGCGGGCTATCGACCCAACTGCGATCGCTCATGACGCAGTCAGGGGCCGCGCTTTCACCATTTCCGGCTATGCCCGGCGTCGAGGCGAAGACGGCGCACCCATGAACGACATCGGTGGCGCGTTGCCTTTTGTGGTTAGAGAAGGAGCCCGCAACCCGGGCGACCAAGCGGTGTTCGACATCGTCCCCGCGCATCACAATACAGGCGCCTTCTTTTTTCCCCAAACCGTTCACGGTGTCTCTCGCATGGTCGAAGGCGGAGTGCGCTACTCCTTCCAAGCGTTCTACCCAAGCGCCGCGGCCTGGCGGAAGATCAAAAGACGCATGGCGGCCAGCAGATCGAAGGCGGACTCTGAAAGCTTGACGAAGAAATGACCCTTGGCGCTTCCGGCGCTATGCCGGAAGCGCCTAAACCTCCTTGGCCCCTCTGCTGGGTATACTCAGCATGATAGCTCGGTCGATTGGACGCATTTCGTTGAGACGCTCCTGCAATTTGCGGCGCACCTCGGCGAGCTTGGTCCGTTTCGCCGGAACGGCCCGGAAGCTCAAAAACGCGGGTTTGCGCCGCGGCGGCCAGACATCGAACCGAACCGGATTTCGTGCGTCAACGCTTTGGATGGGCGCGTCTTCCTTCACCCAGAATTGCGTCAGGGCATCATGAATAGCCGCGAGCGAGCCTTCCTCTCGACGCGCTAAGATCAGCAACGTTTCCGCCCCGCCTACGCCTCCGACCGAAAAGCATTTGGCTTCATCGGAGAGAAGATGAACAAAATCGTCCGGAAGGCTCAGTCTCGATCGGGCGATATCACGGCTGCGCAGGCTAGGATCGTCCGAGCCCCAGGTCGCTTTCGATTTGTCGATCATCAGCCATGGAAACAGCGGCGTGACCTCGCCCTCGGCGTCCAAAATAGCGACGTAAATATGCGACGGCGGCTCTGACTTGATCTTCAACTTGAAACGGTCGTCTTCCTGCAGCGGCAAGCCGGAGGGATCGTTATTGACATCGTTCCAGGTGTCGCTGCCATTTTTGGCAACCAGAACCGCGCATTCAAGATCGATATCGGTTGTAAGCTCGTCGGCCAAAGCATCGAGATCAAGAATTTCCTCACCTTCGGCAGGCTTCCCCTGATTGGCCCGAACAGCAGCCGCGTAGATCGATGTCGGGGCGCCATGACTGAAAACACGAAAGGCGCCGGAGGGACGAATTGGCTCTGAACAGCACGCTTGAACTCGTAGCAATGAAGAGCGGGCACAGATGCGGCGGATCCATGCCGAAAATGCTGTTCGGCCAGGTTGAAACGCCTTTTTGATCCTGCGCGCGACGTTGCGCCTCCCAAAGCCTGTGGGCGAGCGCGCCGGTAAGAACATAGGGACGGTCTCCTCTCAGTTTTTCAGCGAAAGTCCTTAATACGAGGATCGCGAAACCCCGCAAGCCCTCGGCCGTGCGGGACACCTTGAAGCTTCTTGCGGAGTTTTCACGCCGAAATCGTCGCCGAAGGTGCGAATGATCGGTTTTTTGCCCGCATCAGGCCAATAGACCGTCATCGCGAGTTCGGGCGTCGGCGTTTTCGCGCCGTCCTCAGGAGGCGTCAAGAAATGAAGATGTAGCGCAGGCGACAAAGCCGGACTCCTTTTGCGTAATGGAGCCTTCAGGGCGATGCGCGTCAAGAGCCTCGTAAGGAGACTCTCCGCCTGGATCGCAGCAACTCCGCCGTGGGAGACGTCTTGGGAGAGATGCGGGACCAGCAGCCGTCGCTTCCGTGGAACCTTCCCTTTGACAGGCGCCGATAGGCGGCGCCCCAATGGGGAGATTAAAGCATGAATATCCTTCTACTCAGTCTACACGGCCTGTTCCGCGGCCGCGATCTCGAGATCGGCCGCGACGCCGACAATGGCGGCCAAATTGTCTATGTGATGGAGTTGGCCCGCGCATTGGAGCAACATCCGGACGTTGAAAACGTCATCTTGATCACGCGGCTCATCGACGATCCCGCCCTGTCCGCGGACTATGCGCAGCCGGTCGAGCGCGTGAGCGAAAAATTCACGATCCGGCGAGTGGCCTTCGGTGGACCGCGCTATCGAACTCAAGGAGGCGCTCTGGGATCATCTCGATGAATTTATCGTCAAGGCCGAAGCGCTCATCAAGAGCGAGGGCCAGCTGCCGGATATCCTGCACTCGCACTATGCCGACGCCGGCTACGCCGCCGCAGCCCTTGCCCAGCGCCTCCGCATTCCCTTCATCCATACCGGCCATTCGCTGGGACGCCGGAAACTGGAAACTTTGCTGATGTCCGGCGCGGACCGAGATGAAGCGATGGCGAGATTTCGCTTCGAAAGACGATTCGCGGCGGAGGAGGCCACATTGCAAAATTCAGCCTTCGTGATCTGTTCGACCCACCAGGAAATCGAAAGCTATGCCGATTATGACCAAGCCGCGGCCGCGCGTTACGAAGTTCTCGCCCCCGGTATCGATCTGCATCGCTTTGCGCCTTCCTCTCGGATAGGGCTTTCGACAGAACTACGGCAGGTGCGCCGCCAATTGAAACAAGAGCTGAGCCGCTTCCTGCGACGCGTAGAAATGCCAATGGTTTTGGCGCTGTGCCGCCCCAATCAGAAAAAGAACCTGCAAGGTCTGATCGCCGCCTATGCTACGAGCCCGCAATTGCGGGCCAAAGCCAATCTGGTGATTTTTGCCGGCCAGCGCGAGGACCTCGCCGATCTGGCGCCCGCCGATCGGAAGACGATCTCCGGCATGCTCCTGTCGATGGATCGTTACGACCTCTACGGCCAGGTGGCCCTGCCGAAAAAGCATGACCCCAGATTGGACGTTCCCGAACTTTACCGGCTCGTGGTCGAAGGCGGCGGCGTTTTTGCCAATGTGGCTTTCGATGAGCCCTTTGGCCTGACGATACTCGAAGCGGCGGCGAGCGGTTTGCCCGTGGTTGCGACCAATCAGGGCGGACCAACCGAAATCCTGCAAAGGCTCGGTAATGGCCTGCTCGTCGATCCGACGGACAAGGTTGCGATTCAAGAGGCTATGCTGAAAATCCTGACGGAACCCGTGTTGAGGCGAACCCTGGCGGACAATGGCTTGAGCCGCTTGAGCCAACATTATGGCTGGGAAGCCCATGTGGCCCGCTATGTCGAGACGCTCAAGCCGCTTGTTCGCAAGCGGCCGGACAAGGCGTTGGACAGCAATACGTACTCTAAGTCGAAGAACAGGACAAGAAGAAGAAGAAACGCATCGTTCTCATCACTCCCAAGGAGCACGAGCCGGGCGAGTACCGCATCCTGGCCATCACCGAAAACGGCTTTGGCAAGCGCACCGATGTCGAGGCCTACCGCCTGCAAACCCGCGGCGGCAAGGGCGTCAAGAACATGGCCGTCACGCCGCGCATCGGCCGCGTCAACGACATCGAAGTGAGCGACGAAAACTCGGAGTTGATGGTCATCAGCCAGTTCGGCAAGATCATCCGCATCGACACCAAGACAGATCCGCGCCGCCGGCCGCGCCACCCAGGGCGTCCGCCTGT
>CAWESJ010000180.1:0-13070 GCA_963811015.1 uncultured Alphaproteobacteria bacterium
GAAGACGCTGGCGGCTCCGGCCCCCAGGAGCGGCGTCAATGTATGATAGGCGGTCTCGATCTCCGCGACGTCGCTATGGCCTTCATGAAAGGCGCCGGAGGCCATGATGACCATGGCCATGTTGATCGCGCCGGCGACGGCGAGCGCGACAACGACCTCGCGGTTGGAGAAGTCCACGAGCTTACGCCGCTCGTCGTCGTCGCGCGCCGGCAGCGCGTCCTGGGTCAGGCCGGAATGAAGATAGATCGGCGTGCGGCATGACCGTCGCGCCGATGATCCCGACCGCGATCGTAAGCGCCGCCGCGTCGGCGAGTTGCGGCAACGACTGAATGGAAGGCTGCGGCCCGCCAATCGACCGGCGCAATGAAGAGTCTCGATCAGGTAGCAGAGGCCGATGACGCCGACCAGGGCGCCGATGATGAGCTCGATCGGCCTGAAAGCCGCGCCTCTCGAACATCAAGATCCCATAGGTGGCGATCGCGGTGACGACCATGCCGAAGAGGAGCGGGAGGCCGAACAGCAGGGAGAGGCCGATCGCGCCGCCGAGGAATTCGGCGAGATCGGTCGCCATGGCCGCGATCTCGCTGACGATCCACATGGCCCAGACGAGCGGCCGCGGAAATTGCTCGCGGCAGATGCTCCGCGAGATTGCGGCCGGTGACGATGCCGAGCTTGGCCGAGAGCGCCTGGAACAGCATGGCGATCAAATTCGCCACCAGCACGACCCAAAGCAGGCTGTAGCCATATTTCGCGCCGGCCTGAATATTGGTCGCGAAATTGCCCGGGTCCATATAGGCGATCGAGACGATGACGGCGGGTCCGACCATCGGGAGGACGGCGCGAAAGCCGCCGCGGCGGCCGTCGAGCACTTCGCGAATGGCGGCCTGCGTGCGGTTGAGCCGGCCGCCCGTTGCGACGCCGTCCAGCATCCCTTCGTCCTTTCCCGCGCCGCCTCCGGGGCCGCGCGGCTGGCTGATGATCAAAATGTAGCATCGACTACAAAATAATTAAAGGATAAAAATATTGACAGAAACGCCTTTTCTCAGAAGCCTAAACAGGCTCAGCTGCGCCGCGATCGTCGAAAGGGAGCTGATCTGGATGACCGCGAAAAAACCCGCGTTAGCCCTATCTCCCGTCGAGCTGCCGGCCGAAGCGGACCATGCGCTGCGCTTTGAGAAAGCGCGTTCGGCGCAGGCTGGCGCCGTTCTCGAAGATTATGTCGAGTTGATCGATGATCTCTTGGCGAGCAGCGGCGAGGCGCGGCCGACCGACATAGCCCGCCGCCTCGGCGTCTCGCATGCGACCGCGATCAAGAGCATAGCCCGCCTGAAACGCGAGGGGCTGGCGACCTCGAAGCTCTATCGCGGCGTGTTTTTGACCCCTGAGGGGCGCGGCCTCGCCGCCCGGGTTCGCGCCCGCCATCGCCTCGTCGTCGACCTTCTGATCGCGGTCGGGGTCCCCCAGCATTGCGCGGAGCTCGACGCCGAGGGAATCGAGCATCACGTCTCGGATGTCGCGCTTGCGGCCTTCTCGCGTTTTCTGAAGCGCCAAACCGCCTCGTCTTGACGCGGCCTCGTCCTGACGCCGCGCCGCTGGCCCGCGTGGTTAAGGGATTCTTAACCTGACGCGCGGAAGCTGAGCCGGAGCAATCGACGCGCCGCGCGGCGACGCGCCCCAACGCTTTCCTCGGCCCCCAAGCGACTGACTCTGGCGAAACAATTGTGCTTTTTAAGCCACAGCTTGCAGCAACTTAGCTTCGACTTGGCCAGCCAAGAAGAAAGATGTTTTTCAACCGCGAACAACTCGCTAATTTAGAAGCAAGACAAGCTTACTGCAGCGTCACGGCAGGCTGGCCGAACCCTGTCGCGGGCGGACGTCGAAGCGGTTTTTCCCTAGAGCGCTTATCGACCGAATGGACTCATTCGGTGGATAAGAAATCGCTCAATTTCAAAGAGTTGGAGCATGTTCTCGTCGAGAAAGTCGGTCAACTTTTTCGCAAACATGCTCTCGCGAACCGACCCGGTGTGGTTGCCATGGACCAGCGCATTTTCGCCGAGGCCGAAATCGCCAACCGGCATGTGAGGGATCGCACCTCGCTTTCGTCGGCGTCAGCCTATGCCTGCTTCAAGGCTCTTGCTTGGGCGCGGCTGCGAGATCGGGCGGTCGAAATGCTCGCCGGAGCCCTCGACATCCGTTTGGGTCATGCGGTCTTAGCGGAGCCCAGACAAAATTAAGCATTTGGTAAAACCGAATTCAGTTCCCGCGCGTTATGACTTCATGAGCGCATTGTTGGTTCGGCCGCCGCGGCGGCGCATCTGGTTGCCTTGGAAAAACTCCATGTTCACGCTGACGTCCAGCCGCATCGCCGTGTTTACCCTTCTCGTGCTGGGGGCGTCCCTGTGGGGAACGCATATCCGCGCGCTGGAGGGGGCCGATCGTGCGGCGGCCGATAAATCGCCCATGAACCTTTACCAGACGCCGCGCGCGGCGCTGCGGGCGGGGCTCGACGACGTCCGTTCGGGCAAACCCAGTTCCGCCATCGAGGCGTTGAAATATGCCGCGGACGCCGGCGAACCCATCGCGCAATGGGAGCTCGCCAAGATCTACGCCGGCGGCGACGGCGTGCCGCGCGACGACGTCAAGGCCTATGACTATTTCTCCCAGATCGTCTCGAGCTATGACGAGGACAATTCGAACCGGCGCGACGTCGCCATCGTGGCGAACGCCTTTGTCGCGGTCGGCGTCTACAGTCTGAATGGAATCGCCGGCTCCAAGGTGCGGCCCGATCCGGCCCGCGCGAAGCAAATGTTCCAGATCGCCGCGACCAATTTCGGCGACGCCAACGCGCAGTATAATCTCGCGCGAATGCTGCTTGACGGCGTCGGCGTCGAGAAGGACAGCCGGCGGGCGCTGCAATGGCTCGACCTCGCCGCGAAGAAGCGCCATCTCCAAGCCGAAGCGTTGCTCGGCCAAATCCTTTTCTCGGGCCTCGACGGAATCCCGCCGCAGCGTCCGCTCGCCTTGATGTGGCTGACCCTGGCGCGGGAATCCGCCATTGATTCCGATAAGGACAAATGGATCATCGAGCTCTATCAAAAGGACATGGCCGCCGCCAGCGACGAGGATCGACAGGGCGCCCTGACCTATCTCGAGGCGCATCTGAAGCAGCAATATTGAAATAAGCCGCGCGCCCCGCCTCTCATTAGCCGAGGCGGGCGAGGCGGCGACGCTGGCGCATCGTCCCAAGGCCGGCGCGCCGCCGCTCCGTCCAGGCGGGGGCCCCGCTGCCATCGGACATCCTGCCGCGCCCGCCCGACGGCGAAAAGCGGTTGCCCAAGCTCCTTCAAGATGTCAAATACCGGCGCGCCCGCGCGGGGTTCCTTCATCGCATTGGTAGGACGGACGGCCGGGAAACTCCCGCCTCCGCCGGCTCAGGCGCGTGCGGCGGCTTTTCGAGCGATCGCGATCCCAAGGCTGAAAGCAATATGGCGGAGGAAGCTTGCCTATGATTGGACTGACCCGGCCGGTCGCGGCCTGTGTTTTGGCGATTTTTATGCTCGGGGCGCCGGCGCAGGCCCAAGACAGCAGCCTGATGGACATGAACATGGACATGGGCTGCATGCTGATGGCCGGCATGCACGAGATGCGGCTGGCGGTCTATGCGCACGCCTCCGATTCAAGGGAGGACGTATGCGCCGACATCCCGGCCCCCGGGCTCGTCGCCGTCACTCTCAACGCCATCTCGAAGGAGCTGCGCGACATGACGATCGAAGCGCGCGTCGTGCGGGATTCAGGGGGCGGAAACATCCCGGCCGGCGGCGATATCGAGGCGCTGACCCTCGCGCATCTGCCTCCCAAGCCCTACGGAACGGGTGTCGTCACCTTTCCCGTGACCTTGGACAAGCCCGGCAAATATGCGGTTCTCGTGACGGTGAGCGACGACAAGGACATGGTCATGTCCGGCCAATATGTCCTGACCGTGGAGCGGGGCGCGCGGCAATGGATTTACGTCCTGATTTTCGCCGTCGCGGCGATCGCGGCCGCGGCGGGATTTTATGTCTGGGACGAACGCCGCAAGAAACTGAAACTGGCGATCAAGAGCAGCTAGAGCGCGTTCCGATTGGATGGACTCATCCAATCGATAAGAACTCGCTCCAGATCAATAAGTTGGAGCATGTTCTCATGAGACATCGGATATATCCGATGTCTAAATATCGAAAAAGGCGGTCAACTTTTTCGGAACATGCTCTAACGGCCGCCGCCGTTTTACCGGCCGCCGCCCGTCCTCGCGAACGCCGGCGGGCGGCCCCGCGACTTTTTGCCGCTCACGCCTGCTGAATGGCCGAGAGCGTCCAATCCCCGGGCCCGCCGCCCGCGCGCCGGACGAAGGTCCATAGCTCCGTCGCCTGATCCGGCGTCTTGGGATCCCCCGACACAAGCCTCCCGCTGGCGCGATCGACCATCACGTCGATAAGCGAAAACCGCATGGCGACCGTGGCGTATTCGCTTGCCCCCTCGCGCCAGGACTCGGAGAGGTCCCCCTGAAGGAAGGTCACGTCGGAAAGCCTGTTGATCAGACCCTTCCTGGCGTTGGCGGCAAGCTCCTCGGCGAAATAGGAAGCCATCTCGGGCGTCACGAGAGGCCGCAAGGCGGCGAGATCCTCAGCGCCATAGGCGGTCTCGATCGCCGCCAGCCTGTGTTCGAACTGGCTGAAATCGGCCGCGCCCACTTCGGGCGGGGCGCCGCCCGGCGCGCTCGCGCCATAGCCGCCGGGGGCGCCCTGGCCGCCGAAGCCGGCGAAAGGGGAGACTCCCGGCGCGGATCCCAAGGAGCCGCCGTTCGGGAAAGCCGGCCGCCAGCCCCGAACGAAAGCCATGACCAGCCGGAACAGCAGGTAAAGAAGCCCGATCTGAAGGATAAGCCCGAAGATCGACAGGCCGCCGCCGAGCCCGCCGAGGAGTCCGTGCCCGAACAGAAGGCCGAAAATCCCGGCCCCGAGAAAGCCGCCGAGCAGGCCGCGCCCGAAGCCGCCCGAGAAAAAGCCGCCGGGGGATGCGCCGGGGCGATTGAAAAAGCCGCCGTTCGGATTGGTCATCGAACGTTGCAGCGGGGCCGCGCCTTGCGGCGCGGTCGCGGTCGCCGAGGGCGCGCTGAACGTGCGTCCGCCGCGGCTGCCGAACGAGCCGCCTCCGCCCGCGCGGGCGAAAGCGTCCGCCGAAAGCCCCATTCCGAGCATCGCCGCGAGAATCAATATCAAGGTCTTGTGGCGAAACGCCATGGCGCGAATTCCTGCCGCTGAGCGAGCGCTTTCCGCCCGCGGCCCCTATATGGGGCGAGATCGGTCAAAGCGCAAAGCGTTGCGGCGCCAAAGCTCCGCCGCCTTCGCGGGCGCGGCGCCGAATTTGTCATTGGAAGTCCATAATTCGCATTCTCGCGCTTCCGGCTCCCGGAGGCTTATGTTAGAAGGCGCGCGATCCGAGCCTTGTCGGCATTGTGGTTTGTCTGGCGGAGACGCGAGAGTTGAACGAAGATGAATGAGCGGCGCGCCAGTTTCGATTACGAGGACTTGATCGCCTGCGGCCGGGGCGACCTGTTTGGGCCGGGCAATGCGCAATTGCCTTTGCCGCCCTTGCTGATGTTCGATCGCATCGCCGATATTTCGGAGCGCGGCGGGGCGAATGGCAAGGGCGTGATCCTGGCGGAATTCGCGATCAAGCCCGACCTGTGGTTTTTCGGCTGCCATTTCAAGGGCGATCCAGTCATGCCCGGCTGTCTCGGCCTCGACGCGCTTTGGCAACTGCTCGGCTTTTACCTCGGCTGGCTCGGCCTGCCGGGGCGCGGCCGCGCGCTCGGCGTGGGCGAGGTCAAATTCTCCGATCAGGTCCTGCCATCGGTTCGGCGGATTATTTACGGGGTCGATTTGAAGCGCGTCTTCAAGACCAAGCTCGTCCTTGGCATAGCCGACGGCTGGCTCGAGGCGGACGGAACCCGCATCTATGAGGCCAAGGACCTGAAGGTCGGCTTGTTCCAGGCCGCCGCCTGACCATATTGTTTCTGACGGCTTGCGCGGGCCGGAGGTTTGCGCTTGGTTTTTTTCCGCTTGGGTTTGGCGCGTCGGCCGACGAAATTCGGGCGTTTTCCAAGATCCATCGCGATTTCGCCAAGCCGCGCGAGAGGGCGACATAATAATTCCCCGATGGGGATCCATCGTCGCGGGCGCCGCGAGGCCCGGCGGCGGAATTGGGAGACACGCATGAGACGGGTTGTCGTCACCGGAATGGGCATTGTTTCCTCGATCGGGAACACAACCCAGGAGGTGCTGGCCTCGCTGCGCGAGGCGAAATCCGGCATCGTCAAGGCCGATAAATACGCCGAGCTCGGCTTTCGCAGCCAAGTCCACGGCGCGCCGACGCTCGATCCCGATCCGATGATCGACCGCCGGGCCTTGCGTTTCCTCGCCAGAGGCGGCGCCTGGAACCATGTCGCCATGGATCAGGCGATCGCCGACTCCGGGCTGACGCCGGAGGAGATCTCGCATGAGCGCACCGGCATCATCATGGGGTCGGGCGGCGCCTCGCTGAAAACCATCGTCGAGGGCGCCGACATCGCCCGCGCCAAGGGCCCGAAGAAAGTCGGCCCCTTCGCCGTGCCGAAGGCCATGTCCTCGACCTCCTCGGCGACGCTCGCCACCTGGTTCAAGATCAAGGGCGTCAATTACTCCATCACCTCGGCCTGCGCGACCTCCAATCATTGCATCGGCAACGCCTATGAGATGATCCAATATGGCAAGCAGGACGTCATGTTCGCCGGCGGCAGCGAGGAGCTCGACTGGACCCTCTCGGTCTTGTTCGACGCCATGGGGGCGATGTCGTCCGCCTATAATGATCGGCCCGCCGTCGCCTCCCGCGCCTATGACAAGAACCGCGACGGCTTCGTCATCGCCGGCGGCGCCGGCGTCGTGGTGCTCGAGGAATACGAACACGCCAAGGCGCGCGGCGCCAAGATTTATGGCGAGATCGCCGGATATGGCCTGACGTCCGACGGCCATCGACATGGTGCGCGCCCTCGGGCGAAGGCGCCGCGCGCTGCATGCGCATGGCGCTCGAGAGCGTCAAGACGCCGATCGATTACATCAACCCGCATGCGACCTCGACCGGGATCGGCGACCTCAAGGAGATCGAGGCGATCCGCGCCGTGTTCGGCTCCGGCGACAAATCTCCGCCGATCGCCGGGACCAAGTCCCTGACCGGCCATTCGCTCGGCGCGACCGGCGTGCAGGAGGCGATCTATTCGCTCCTGATGATGCAAAGCGGCTTCATTTGCGAAAGCGCCAATATCGAGGAGCTCGATCCGGCCTTCGCCGATATGGACATTGTCCGCAAGCGTCGCGACAATATGCAATTGCGCGCCATATTGTCGAATTCCTTCGGCTTTGGCGGGACCAATGCGAGCATCGTCTTGAAGCATGTCGACGCCTGAGCCGACGCCGCAGGGGCAAGCTCCGCTGATGCGGGGCAAGCGCGGCCTCGTCATGGGCGTCGCCAATGATCATTCGATCGCCTGGGGCATAGCCAAGACGCTCGCCGACCATGGCGCCGAGCTCGCCTTCACCTATCAGGGCGACGCCCTCAGCAAGCGCGTCAAGCCGCTCGCCGCCAAGGCGGGGTCGACTTTGGTGCTGCCTTGCGACGTCGAGGATCTGGCTTCCGTCGACGCAACCTTCGCCGCGCTCGAAAAAGCCTGGGGACGGCTCGATTTCGCGGTTCATTGCATCGCCTATTCGGACAAGGCCGAATTGAAAGGGCGCTACGCCGACACCACGCGCGAGAATTTTCTGCGCACCATGACGATCTCCGCCTTTTCCTTCACGGAAGTCGCCAAGCGGGCGGCGGCGCTCATGCCGCAAGGCGGGTCCATTCTCACCTTGAGCTTCGGCGGCGCCAATCGGGTGATGCCGAACTATAACGTCATGGGCGTCGCCAAGGCCGCGCTGGAGGCGAGCGTGCGCTATCTCGCCGCCGATTACGGGCCTCAGGGCGTTCGCGTGAACGCCATTTCAGCGGGCCCCGTCCGGACGCTCGCCGGGGCCGGAATTGCCGACGCCCGCTTCATGTTCAATTTCCAGAAGGCGCATGCGCCGCTGCGGCGCACCGTCACCATAGAAGACGTCGGCGGCGCGGCGCTTTATCTTTTGTCCGATCTCTCCTCCGGCGTCACCGGCGAGATCCACTATGTCGATTCGGGCTATAACATTATCCTGATGCCGCGGCCGGAAACCCAGAAGGCGGCGGACGGCCGCCCGGCCGAGGGGGCCTCGGCGCCGGAATGAGCCCGCGCCCAAACGTCGAACGACAGTCCGCGCGCTTGTAAGGGCGCAAGCCGCATGCTATCTGCGCCGCGGATCATGCGCGGCCCTTTTGCGGGAGGGCCGCGCATGGAGAGGTGGCTGAGTGGTTGAAAGCACCGCACTCGAAATGCGGCATAGGCGCAAGCCTATCGGGGGTTCGAATCCCCCCCTCTCCGCCAGCCTATCTGGCAAGCGCATGACGCCGCAAGGCGGCGATAGGCTTTGAGCATGTTCCGAAAAAGTTGACCAACTTTTTCGCCTTTAAGACATCGGATATATCCGATGTCTCATGAGAACATGCTCCAACTTAGTGATCTGGAGCGAGTTCTTATCGATTGGATGAGTCCATCCAATCGGAACGCGCTCTAGCGCGTTATCTTGACGCTTTGGAACGTGTCGCCCGCCCCCGCCGCGCCGGATTTCAGGCGCGACATCGAAAGCGATGCTCGGCCCGAGGCCGTCGTTCACAAAATCGAAGGTCGCGTTTCCAACGCCCTTGTCGTCGGTGCGGACGGTTCCGAGCTGGCGATCGCATTTCAGCTTGACCCGATAGGTCGTGTTCGGCTTCGTCGGCCCGGTCAAATGGACGCTGACGCCGGTCGTCACGCTCGAAGCGCGAAAAACCGTGATCGATCCGGCGAGGACCGCCGGATCGGCGCTGTTGACATCGTCATTGGTGCAGCTCGATTGGTCCTGGCGCACGAGAGCGACCGTCTTCGCGGTTTTCGTCGCAAGCGGCACTTGATAGGGACAGGCGTCGCCGTCCCGCGCCGAAATGACATAGGAAAAGGCCGTGCCGCCGCTGTCACCCGTCCTTGCGACGGCGCCGAGGGTTGCGCCGGCCGGAGCGGCGGCGGCCGAAGCGAACGCGCCATTGTCACCATACCAGCAGATCAGGGCTTGATCTTGCGCGAACGCCGGAATGGCGTTGAAAACGGCGGCGCCCGCCGCGGCGAATAGAAGTTTCCTCATGGTTTTTTTTGTTCCAGACTGAAGATGACAGAATTGACCGACGCCGCTCATAGCACGCTGGAAAGCGCCTGAATATTCCCGCCTGCGTGAAGATCGCCGCGAATGAATTTTCCAAAATGGCGGGTGCGCCGCACAAAATATCTGCGCGGAACGGCTTCGGCCGGCGAAACTCATGTGACGGCGCCGGATAGGTCCTGTAAAACTCAGGGATCATGCCAAGCTCGCCCCGAGACCTCAAATTTCCGCACCGGCATTTGCTCGGGATCGAAGGCCTTTCGCCGCCAGACATCGCGACTTTGCTCGATCTCGCCGAGGCGGCCGTCGAAGTGTCGCGCCAGGTCGAGAAAAAGCGCTCCACGCTTGCGCGGGCGCACCCTGATCAACCTGTTCTTCGAGGCCTCGACCCGCACCCAATCCTCGTTCGAGCTCGCCGGCAAGCGGCTCGGCGCCGACGTCATGAACATGTCGGTCGTCGTCCTCGAGCGTGCAAAAAGGGCGAGACGCTGATCGACACCGCGATGACCTTGAACGCCATGCGGCCCGACATCATCGTCGTGCGCCACGCGCAGGCGGGCGCCGTCGATCTTCTGGCGCGAAAGGTCGATTGCTCGGTCATCAACGCCGGCGACGGCGCGCATGAGCATCCGACCCAGGCGCTGCTCGACGCGCTGACGATCCGCCGCAACAAGGGCGGCATCGACGGGGCTGACGGTCGCGATCTGCGGCGACATCCTGCATTCCCGCGTCGCGCGCTCGAACATCCTGCTGCTTTCCGCGCTGGGCGCGCGGGTGCGCGGCGGTCGGACCTTCGACCTTGCTGCCGGCCGGCATCGAGCGCATGGGCGTCGAGGTGTTCCGCGACATGCGCGACGGGGCTGGCGGGCGCCGACATCGTCATGATGCTGCGGCTGCAGCGCGAGCGGATGCAGCGGCGGCTTCGTGCCCTCGGCGCAGGAATATTTCCGCTTCTTCGGCCTCGACGAGGACAAGCTTGCGCTTCGCCAAGCCGGACGCGCTGGTCATGCATCCGGGGCCGATGAATCGCGGCGTCGAGATCGACTCCAGCGTCGCCGACGGCGCGCAAAGCCGCATCCGCGAGCAGGTCGAGATGGGGGTCGCCGTGCGCATGGCGGTGCTCGAGGCGCTGGCGCGCAATCTGCCGAATGGCTGAGCGGGCTTGGACGTGAAGGCTCTGCATCCCCCGCGATCGCGCATCGCCGCTGGCGCTCGTCAATGCGCGGCTGTCGACCCCGCCGGCGACCGCGACTTCGCGGCGGCGTCCTGATCGTCGACGGCCTGATCCGCGATCTTGGCCGCGGCGTCGCCTCGGCCGATCTGCCGCCCGACGCCGAGGTCATCGATTGCGGCGGCGACCTGGTCGCGCCCGGCCTGATCGACATGCGCGCCTTCGTCGGCGAGCCGGGCGCCGAGCATCGCGAGACCATCGCCTCCGCGACCGCGGCGGCGGCGGCCGGCGGGGTCACGACCATCGTCTCGCCAGCCGGACACCAATCCGCCGGTGGACGAGGCCGCCGTCGTCGATTTCCTGCTGCGGCGGGCGCGCGACACCGGCCGCGTGCAGGGTCCATCCCCTCGGCGGCCTTGACGCAAGCGGCCTTGCCGGCGAGGAGATGCCGAGATCGGCCTGTTGCAGCAGGCCGGCGCCGTGGCCTTCACCGATGGCGCGCGCATCGATCCGCAATGCGCGCAGGTCATGCGCCGCGCCATGGCCTACGCCCGCGATTTCGACGCGCTGGTCATCCATCACGCCGAGGATCGCGACCTCGCCGCCGATGGCGTGATGAACGAAGGCGAATTCGCCTCCCGCCTCGGCCTCGCCGGCATCCCGCGCGAGGCCGAGGCGATCATGCTCGACCGCGACATGCGGCTCGTGAACCTCACCGGCGCGCGCTATCACGCAGCCCTCGTCACCACGACCCTGTCGCTCGACATCATCGCCAAGGCCAAGGCGGCGGGCCTGCCCGTGACCTGCGCGACCTCGATCAATCATCTGACCCTCAACGAGAACGACATCGGCGACTACCGCACCTTTTTGAAGCTCGCGCCGCCGTTGCGCCGCGAGGAGGAGCGCCGCGCCCTTGTCGAAGCCTTGGCCTCGGGCCTCATCGACGTGATCATGTCGGACCATAATCCGCAGGACGTCGAGACCAAGCGCCTGCCCTTCGCCGAAGCCGAGGACGGCGCGATCGGCCTCGAGACCATGCTCTCGGCGGGTCTGCGGCTGGTGAGCGCGGGGGACGTCTCGCTGCCCCGCTTGCTCGCGGCGATGACGATCCGCCCGGCTGAAATCCTTGGCCTGCCGCAGGGACGGCTCAAGATCGGAGCGCCGGCCGATCTCATCCGCTTCGATCCCGACGAGCCCTATGTGGTTGATCCGGCGAAGCTTCACTCGCGGTGCAAGAACACGCCTTTCGACGAGGCGCGGATGGAGGGCAGGGTGAAGCTGACCCTTGTCGCGGGGGAGATTGTGTTCGAGGCGGGGTGAGGCGCGGTCGCGCGGGCTGCAGGCGGAAGCTTTTCCATGCCGAACGGCGAACGATAATAAACGAAAATATAGATAAAGAAACAGTCAAAGATAAAAATCGGCAAATTTCGCGTTGGCGTCAGTTCAAAAAACATAATACTATCATCATTAAGTTGGGTCTCAGATGCGGCGGCTGGCCATATCAGTGAAATAACTTTCAAGCCTCTGCATGGCTATAATGCAATTGTGGATCGTTTTATTTGGAAGGGCTAGGGCGAACGCCATTTTTTTACGTTGCGCCTGGTTGGGCGAGGTCCCATTTGACCTGAAACGATAGGCTCGGACTTCCGAGCGCTTGTGAAGCGCCGCCCGCGAGCGGCGTCACCGAAGCGCTTTCGCTTCGACGGAGATAAAAAATGACGACCGAACCCCGCAAATATGACGACCTCAAAGTCGGTCAGCGGATCCATTTCACCGGATATCCAGGCGACGCGGCCAACCCGAGCTGCGACGGCGAAATCATAGCGGCCCATGAGGCGGGTGCGAAATCAATGGCGAATTACGACATTCGTCTGGACGACGGCCGCGAAAAGACAAGGGTCATTCATCTGGCCTTCAAGCCCAGCGCCAACCGCTGCTACATCCTCGCCGAAGAGCATAACGCGGCTGCTTGACCCAAGGCGCGCCGGTGCGATTTGGCGCGCCTCCTTCAGCCTTGCGATCGCCAACGAGGGGCGCGCTAGTTTCATCGCGGCGAATTCATCGCTTCGCCCCCTCCCGGCCGGCTTCTTGCTTCTCCCCGGCGCGCCAATCGCCATAGGGAGAGCCGATGCCACGCACCCAAACCGCCTTCCTCGACCGCAAGGACGCGCCTGCCCGCAAGGATTTGCAGCAGGCGATCAATGGGCTCAAGTTCAAGCTCGAGCTCGACGATTCCTATGCGCCCTTCAAGACCGCGGGCTATCTGCCCTGCACGCTGGAAGGCGAGGACGCGGGCTTCGACATTCGCTTCCAGGAGGTCGAGGCCGATCTTTCCAAATTTCCCGCCCTCAAGGCGCGGATCGGCGCGCGGGACGCAGCGATCGTCTTTAAATGGAGCGGCGATGCGCGGGAATACGCCAGCGCGATGATCGTCAGCGCGGCCTTGGCCAAAAATTTCGGCGCGATCGCGCATGACCCCGACGCCGACGCCCTTTTCGGCGCCGACGATCTGATCGCCAAGGCGCGGGAGGCCGTGGCGGCCTTGTCCTTATAAGGTTTAAGTC
>CAWESJ010000181.1:0-6422 GCA_963811015.1 uncultured Alphaproteobacteria bacterium
GCACCAACTGCGCCCCGTACATCCTCACGCGACAAAGACGAAGAGATTATGTGGTGTGGCGAATTCCAGCGTCTGCGAGACATTGTTGCCAGCCAGGGCGGTAGCATAGAGATCGAGCGCGCCGTGGCGGCCGGCGCGCAAACAGTTAAATCGGCTGCCTTCAGTCCCGCTGATGAGCGCGATCGAACCCACGCGCGCTCCGAGAGAAGTCTTCATAGATATTGATGCGACTGGTGGGGCATGATCCGCACTAGGCTGGGAATACTTTCACCAAAGTGTCAGCAATCAGTTATTGAGGTGCTTCAGCCCGTTACGTGCTCGGGGAACAATTCGAGCGGCAGCAACCACACTCGAAGCAGTTCCACGCTAGCGCGGGGCGACAAGGGAAGTCTCCCTATTCATTTTGCATGCACCTCAGCGCAAAACATGATGGACGACACTGTGCGCGACTTCACGCCCAATTCCCCACCCAAGGCCACGAATTATGGATTTCATCAGCACAGGCCCCTCGCCGCTGAGCGCAACCGCAATCAGAGCCGCAATCCCGACCAAGATCAGCGCATATTTCATATTCCCTCCCTTACCGCCAGTGCAATTCAAAGTTCGGACAATAAGCACGTCTTACCACTTATTCGCGCTGCTCATACCAACTTTTGTCCGCGGATCCCAGCGCGCGCGGCCTTGGATAACGTTCCCGCCAATTCTTGCACACGCGCGGCGCATCAAGGATCGCCGGCCTCGAACGCCTTCGAAGCAGCAGCGAAGAGCGCCTTCTTGGTGGCCTTCAGGAGGGAAAGCCAGGATGCGAATAGGCCTTGCCGTGTGACCCCCAATCGGCTCGGGGTCAAGCGAGCCGTAAGTGCGTGCGCCGATCTTGTCGGAGCTCCGTTAATTCGATAAAATGTCGCTTATTCGAGAATCTCCCCGTGCGCGGCACACAAATCAGTCCCTTACCCTGCACGCAGGGTGAATGCAGGGTAGAGCGATGGATCCACATCTTGTTCCCGAACAGCCAACCTTCAAGGAACTGGGACGTCATGCGATCGCCGATGAATTGCTCCAAACAATCAGGGCAATACAACTTTGAAACGAGATTCTCTCTACGCCTGCGACACCGTCGAATGACATCAGCTTTGTCTAAAATAATACCAACGGCCGCACCTTTCGAACTCGTGAGGGATTCCCTTATCGAGCTTGAGGCTGATTCCCTGGCGCGGGGAGGATTCGCGCCATGGCGTCAGCAGTGAAATTACGGACGGATTTTTCGACCAAAGAGCTTCGACGGCTTGCGGCGACGAACGCGAACCAGAGCCGGCGTCTTTTGTCGCTTGCCGCGGTCCTCGACGGGATGAACCGCGCCGATGCGGCGCGGATCGGCGGCATGGACCGCCAGACCCTGCGTGATTAGGTCCATCGCTTTAACGAGCATGGGCCGAACGGTCTGAAGGACAACTGGTCGAAGGGCAAGCCGTCGCGCCTTTCAGCGGAGCAGCAGGCGGAAGTGGCCGAGCTTGTCGAGACCGGTCCGGACCGCGCCGTGCATGGCGTCGTGCGCTGGCACCGCGCCGACTTGCAACGCGTCATCGCCGAGCGCTTCGGCGTCGTCTACCACGAGCGCACGATCGGCAAACTTCTCAAGGCGCTTGGCTTCTCCCATATCAGCGCCCGCCCGCGCCACCCGGGACAGGACGCGCGGACGATCGAGGCGTTCAAAAAAACTTCGCAGCGACGCTGAACGCGCATCTAGCCGGTGTGGCCAAGAGCAAGGCGATCGAGATCTGGTTTCAGATGCTATGAAGGCGGACAGCTTGCACTATGAGGCGGTCCGAATCAAAAGCAGCGGAGCCTGCCGCAGAGCCAATTGGCCGAGCTGCTTCCTTGGAATTGGCGGCAAGCCCGAAACTTGGCGAAAGCAGCCTGAATATGGCGCCGCTGGGTCCGCGGTCCTGACCACAGGGATACAATTCGTCTCAAATTAGCTGCTAATTTGAGACGAACCGAGGACTGTTTTCGCATGATTAATGCTTACTGCGCTGCAGCAATGCCTGATTCTCGGCTTTAGCAACATGCCGACCGCCGGTGGCGGGCACAACTAAAACGATGGTCAGGCAGCGACCGTTGGCGGCCTCGACACGCCGCCAATTCGGCAATAATTTCATTGACTTCGTTATCGCTCGCTTTGGCGACTATCGCCTTAGCTCGCCTGCGTTATGCAATATGATGCAGGCGCACGTTCGGGCACACTTTCCGCGCGATTTGAGCAAAGATGCTCATGATGTGTCAGATAGATGACTTGGCCGATCTCAGCCATTTTCGCGAGCACGCCGAAGGCTTCGCCGGCGCGATGATTATCGAAGGTCTCCATGATGTCGTCAGCGATGAAGGGGACGCCGGACGGTGGCGTGCGGGCCGAGGCGTATTCATAATAGCCGGCGACGCGCAGCGCTAGATAAAGCTGGTACTGCGTGCCCTTCGACATGGAGCCGGCATCTTTCGTTTTTCTGTCCTTGCCGACGCCGACGAGTTTTTCACCGGCGTTGTAGGGGGTCGTTGCCAGTCTTGTGTAGGCGCCACGACTGATGGTCGCGAAGGCGACCGAAGCGGCGGCAAGCATGCTAGTGCGGTGCTTTTCACGATAGATGCGCAGGGCCTGTTCAGCGGCAAGGATTCCGGCGCGCAAGCGCAGCCAGTGCCGGGCCTTGTCCTCGATGTCGAGGAGAATGGTTCGGCGCTGCTCTTCGAGGCGGGCGACGGCATCGTCGCCGCCAACCTCTCTTATTTTGCGTTCCGCATCTTCTTTTCGTGCATGGGCGTTTTGCAGGCGCGTGTCGGCGTCGTCAAACAGCGTGTTGGTTTGCGACTTTTCGCCGGGCAGGCTTGCGCGATCGGCCTCGGTGATCAGCGTTTCTGCTTCCGCTATAGTGGCGACGCCAAGCGTTTTTTGGACGAGGGCCTGTTGTCTAGCTTTTTGGTCTTCGAGATCGGCCTTGCGCATACTGTCGTCGACGGCCTTTGTAGCTTCCTCGAGGGTCGCGACGCCGATCCGCTCGAAAAGCCGGCGTTTTTCCGTCTCGGCTTGTGCGATCTTCTTGAGGCAGTCGGCTTCTCCTACTCGCTCCTTGGCGATATCGTCGCTTTTGGTGTCGTGCAGCACGCGGGCCTGGCGCGCAGCGTGGATGCGAAGTCTCCAATTTGTCGGCGAGGCCGAGCGTCGAGCGTCCATCGGCGGCTTCGCCCATTCTGCCGGCGATCTCTGCGACCGTCTTGCCGAAGACCGCTTGATTGTGCTGCATCCATTTAATGCGGTCGTCGAGTTTCTTGTGCTCTCCGACATGCGGGCTGAGTTTGGCTAGCCTTTCGAGGATTTCGCCGACGAGCGTGACGCTCGCATCGGAGTGGGTTTGCCCGATCCAGATGGCGTTCAAGGTCTTTCGCCAAGTCGCCGCCCAGTCAGAGAGGCGTTTATCGGCCTTGGCGAGGTCGCTTTCTCGGCCGAATCTAGCGCCTTTTGCGCTGTTTTGAGCGCCGTCTCGGCGTTTTGCAAGGCTGTGGCTGCATCGAGCGTCTGTTGACCGCGCGCGATCAGGGTTTCGAGATCATCGTCGGCGACTGCCGCGCCGCCGCAGGCGGCGAGCGCCTTGGCGATCTGCCGGTGCGCGTCGTTGCGTTCGTCCAAGGCGTTGTTGAGATCGTCGAGGCTTTCCGTAACGTCATTTTGGGCGGATACGGCGTCCCGGCAGGCGTTCGCCCACAGCGCGAATTCGGCAGGGGTCATCGCAGCGGCGAATTTGTCTGAGACGCGTTTGACGGCCTCGGCGAATTCGGTCCTGACGTCGGCGACATTGCGTTCGACGGTTTCGAGCAATTGGTTTTGGCGTTTGATCGCCGCGGTTTTGACTCCGATCTGCGCCAGGGTGGTGTTGAGCCTGGCGACGTCGTTGGCGTGGCGAAGGCGGCCAGCGCCGATCTGGTCGTCGGCCCGCATGAGCGCGTGAAACGTGTCGGCGCTCTCGGCTTGCAAAGAGTTTCGGTGAATGGTCCAGGCATTGTCGCGCTGGCGGCGTGTGTCTTCGGCTTCGCTGTCGGACACGGCGCCTGAGGTTTCGGCGGCGTCTTTTTCGGCGACGAGCGTTGCGCGTTCGGTTTCAAGGTCGGCGATCTTGTCCTTGACGGCGTTTTTGGCCTTGAGTGCGGTTTCGAGATTAGTTTTCCAGCGTTCGATTTGGGCGGCGTCGGGAACGCGCAGGTTTGGGAGTTCGTCGGCCGATCCGGTCCAAGGCGCGAGCGGCTTCATCGCTTCTTCGAGTGCCGCGCGCTGGCGTTTGAGCGTTCGCGTAGCCTGCGCCGTTTTTGTGTCGAAGGTGCCTTTGCTAACGTCAGTGATGGTCGCCGCGAGATTTTTGATCACCTCGGCCTTGAGGGCACCGACGCCGGTCTGGTTCTGAATGTCCTTGAGATCGGCGCGTTTTTCATCGACGTCGT
This sequence comes from uncultured Alphaproteobacteria bacterium, assembly GCA_963811015.1. Taxonomy (GTDB): domain Bacteria; phylum Pseudomonadota; class Alphaproteobacteria; order Rhizobiales; family Beijerinckiaceae; genus Methylocapsa. The sequence continues at coordinate 4,483 of CAWESJ010000181.1, forward strand.
CGAGCGCGTCGTCGCATTCGGACTGCGCGGCTTCGTGTTGGGTGTCGACGCGGGTTTTTTCGCCGATGAGGTCGCGCATCGCGGCGATCGTTCGGGCGTCGAGATCGAGATCTTTCGGGTTTTCGTCGCCTTCGCGCCCGATCGCGCGAAGGATGGCCGCGATTTCGTCGGCTGTGGCGGCGCGTTCACCCTCGCGTTTTTGCAGGTCTTCATCGGCGGTGACGTACCGGGAGCGTTTTGTGGCGAGGTCGGCGAAATCGATCGTTTCGGCGACGTCGAGCGCCTTTTGGTCGAGGGCGATTTTACCGAGATCTTCGGTCCAGTCGGCGATATTTTTGCGCGCGGCTTTGAGTTCGGCGTCGTTTTCGATGTCTTCGCGCTGGAATTTCTTGACGATTTTCACGACGTCGGACGGTAGTTGGGCAACGCCGGTGAGGGGTTTCAGCGCAGCGTCGATGTCGGAAATCGCGTCGTGGAGCGGCAGGCCGTTTTCGAGGCGTTCGATCGCGGCTTTCCTGTTGGAGGCTTCGGTGCGTTTTTCGAGGGCGTCGTTCCAGTCGCCGGTTGCGGCCCTGAGTTCGGCGTTATAGCTCGCATATTTCGCAGCAAGGGTGTCGATTTTCTTCTTTTCGTCGTCAAGGGCCTTGATCTGGTCTTTTATCTTTTTGATTTCGTGGGCGCGGGTTCCTTCGCGGTAGAAGCCGTCGACCTCGGCGCGGATGGCGTTGAGTTTATGGCTCAGGTCGGCGACGTCGGCGCTGCCAGCGAAGAGCAGTTCGCCAAGATCACTTCTGCTTTCGAGGATATTTTTGCCCCCGTCGCGCAATTTGTCGGCGTCGATCGAGAATTTGAGCGCGTAGTCGGCGCGGCTGAGTCCGTCGAGTTCGACAAGGATCGCGGCGTCGGGGATCGGCTGTCCGTGCGCGTCGAGTAAGGTGTTAGCGCTCCTCTTGACCCGCCGAAATTCGCGCGTGCCGTTGAGGAATTCGATGATGCCGCCGACTTCCATGACGTCGTAGTGGTGCAGAAAGTTGTAGTCGCTTTGTTTCTGGATGCCGAACAGCAAATCGAGATAAGCGGTGAGTGTCGTGGTCTTGCCGGCCTCGTTGTCGCCGTAGACGATGTGGAAATCGGGTGCATCCGGCCTTTTCGGCCCGAATTCGATCGTCTTGTCGGTGAATTTGCCTATTCAGAGGGGCAGCGAGAACCTGTCTCATTTTTGCACGCTCCACCAACCACCGCCCAGTGCCACGTAGAGCGCGACGCTGCCTGGAGCCGTTGCGCCTGCGCTTGAACATAGGCCAGCGTTGCCTGGGGGTACTGTTCGTCGGCAATCAATAGCTGAAGATACGTCGCGATCCCCGCCTGGTAGTTGATGTGTGTCAGGTGCAAGGCATCGAATGCGGCATGGACCGCGTCGGCTTGCGCGCTCAGGGTTTCGGCGTCGTGCTCCAACGCCCGCAGGGTATCGGCGACCTGCGCCAGAGCATCGAGGACGGTCTGGCGATAGCTAGCCAGCACGGCGTCATGCGCCTCGATGGCCGCCCTTCGTTGGTACCAGCGTGTGCAGCAATACGGGACTGTTTAAAAGGAGCCAGATAACAAAACCCACATTGTCGAGGTCGGCCTCGAGCAAAGCCGGCTGATCCTGCAGAAGGCGGTGGGCGAGGCCGAGGGCGCGCAGGCCGGCCTTTCGGCAGCCCTGGGTTACCGCGACGGGCGCCACTTCGAGCTCGCCGACGTGGCCAGCCCGCCGGGCGGGATCGCCGACGCCGAGTCGCTGATCGCGACAGCGATGAACAGCCGCCCCGACCTTCAGCGTCTCCGTTACGAACAGGGCGCCGCCGACCGTTATGCCCGGGCTCAGAAGGATGAGAACTACCCGACGGTTGCCGCGATTGGCACGATCGGCAACGCGATGAGCCACGACTACCGGCCGC
>CAWESJ010000182.1:0-4980 GCA_963811015.1 uncultured Alphaproteobacteria bacterium
AACAGCCCGTGCTCGAGGTTCTCCGGATTGTAATCTTCACGGCAAATGTCGTAATAGCCGCGCGTTGCGTTGGGGTCGCCTTCGAGCTTGCCGACGACCGTTCCGGCGTGGATGTGGTCGACGCCGGCGAGGCGCATCCATTTGGCGATGACGCGAAACGACACGCCGTGGCTTTTCTGCCTTGTGTAGGTCGAATGGCCGGCGCGGTGGAGATGCAGGATCATGTCGTTCCGGCGGCCCATTTGGCCATGGACTGGATGGCGGTGTAGCCGATCACGAGGTCGATCATGATGATGACGGAGCCGAGCTCCTTGGCGAATTCGGCCCGCTCGTACATGTCCTCCATGGTCGCGGCCGTGACGTTGAGATAGGAGCCCTTGACTTCGCCCGTGGCGGCCTGCGCGCGGTTCACGGCCTCGATGCAGTAGAGGAAGCGCTCGCGCCAATGCATGAAAGGCTGCGAATTGATGTTTTCATCGTCCTTGGTGAAATCGAGGCCGCCCTTCAGCGCCTCATAGACCACACGGCCATAGTTGCGGCCGGACAGCCCGAGCTTGGGTTTCACCGTGGCGCCGAGGAGCGGCCGACCGAACTTGTCGAGCCGCTCGCGCTCGACCACGATTCCGGTCGCCGGGCCCTGGAACGTCTTCACATAGGCGACGGGAAAGCGCATGTCTTCGAGGCGAAGCGCCTTCAAGGGCTTGAAGCCGAACACATTGCCGATGATCGAGGCCGAAAGGTTCGCGATCGAGCCCGGCTCGAACAGGTCGAGCTCATAGGCGATGAAGGCGAAATAGACTCCGGGCGCGTTCGGCACCGGATCGACGCGGTAGCATTTGGCCCGGTATTTTTCGCAAGCGGTGAGCCGGTCGGTCCAAACGACGGTCCAAGTCGCGGTCGAGGATTCGCCGGCGATGGCCGCCGAGGCCTCGATCGGATCGACGCCCTCCTGCGGCGTGACGCGGAAGACCGCGATGAGGTCAGTGTCCTTCGGCTCGTAATCTGGCTGCCAATAGCCCATGTTGCGATATTCCATGACGCCTGCGGAATATCGGCTTCGGGGAGGCGCTTCGGTCGCCTTCAGGTTTTTGTCGATGACGCTCATGTTGAAAACTCCGGTTATTCCGCGGCGCTGCGCTGCAATTCCAGGCGGGGATCGAGACTGCCGGAGGCGTAGCGCTTGGCCATCGCCGACATGGGGAGCGCTTTGATTTTCGACGCATTTCCGGCGGTGCCGAATTGCTCGAAACGGAGCCGGCAAATTTTCTCCATCGCCTCCATCGCGGGCTTCAGGAATTTACGCGGATCGAATTCTCCGGGCTGCGTATGCGCGACGCGCCTGAATTCCCCGGTCATGGCGAGACGGCAGTCGGTGTCTATATTCACCTTGCGGACGCCATGCTTGATGCCGCGCACGATCTCTTCGACCGGCACGCCATAGGTCTGGCGAATGTCGCCGCCATGCGCGTTGAATATGTCTTGCAAGTCCTGCGGGACCGACGAGGATCCGTGCATCACGAGATGGATGTTGGGAAGCTTGGCGTGGATCGCTTCGACAACGCGCATCGAGAGAATGTCGCCGTCGGGCTTGCGGGTGAACTTATAGGCGCCGTGCGACGTGCCCATGGCGATCGCGAGCGCATCGACCTTGGTCCGCGTCACGAAATCGACCGCCTGATCCGGATCGGTCAAAAGCTGGTCGAGGCTGAGCTTGCCTTCGGCGCCATGGCCGTCCTCCTGCTCGCCGGTTCCGTGTTCCAGCGAGCCGAGCACGCCGAGCTCGCCCTCGACCGAGGCGCCGACCGCATGGGCGTCCTCGACCACCCTCGCGGTGACGGCGACGTTATAATCATAGGAGGCAGGCGTTTTGGCGTCGGCTTCGAGCGATCCGTCCATCATCACGGACGAGAAGCCATGTTGTATCGCCGTGAGGCAGGTGGCCAGGCTGTTGCCGTGATCTTGATGCATGCAGATCGGAATGTCGGGATACATCTCGATCAGCGCCTCGATCATCTTGGCGAGCATGATGTCATGGGCGTAGGCGCGGGCGCCGCGGCTTGCTTGAATGATGACCGGCGCGTCGACCGAGGAGGCCGCGGCGAGAATCGCCAAGCCCTGCTCCATGTTGTTGATGTTGAACGCCGGGACGCCGTAGTCGTGCTCGGCCGCATGGTCGAGAAGTTGACGAAGAGTGATGCGGGCCATGGGTTATGCTCCGTCGCAGATTGCGGATTGGGACCTAAGTGCCGGTCATGACCGTCAGGCTCCCCGCCGCGCCAGAAGGCTGCGGACCTCGGCGACGATCGCCTCGACGGTTATGCCGAATTTCTTGTAGAGATCGCCGGCGGGCGCGCTCGCCCCGAACGACGACATGCCGATGAACCGATCGTCTGGCCCCAGCACGGCGTCCCACCCCTGGCGGATCGCGGCTTCGACGCCGACGCGCGGCGCCTGGCCGAGGACGCTTTTGCGATAGTCCGAAGGGGCCGCGGCGAAGAGCTCGAAACAGGGAGCCGAGACGACCGCGGCCTTGACGCCTTCGCCGGCGAGCCGCTCCGCCGCCTCGACGGCGAGCGAGACTTCCGAGCCCGTCCCAAACAGCGTGACGTCGCGCCCGCCCTCGGGCTCGCTCAGCACATAGGCGCCCTTTTCGGAAAGATTGTCGCGCCTGTGCTCGCGCCGCAGGATCGGCAGGTTCTGGCGCGACAGCGCGATGATCGAAGGCGTTTTTTCGCTGTTCAAGGCGAGCTCCCAGGCTTCCGCCGTCTCGACCGCATCGGCCGGGCGAAAGACGAGAAGATTGGGAATCGCGCGCAGGGCGGCGAGATGCTCGACCGGCTGATGCGTCGGCCCGTCTTCGCCAAGGCCGATGGAATCATGGGTGAGCACATGAATGACCCGCAAGCCCATCAGGGCGGCGAGGCGGATCGCGGGGCGGCTGTAGTCGGCGAAGACAAGGAAGGTCCCGCCATAGGGAATGAACCCGCCGTGCAGGGCGATCCCATTCATCGCCGCGGCCATGCCGAACTCGCGAATGCCGTAATGAATGTAGCGGCCGGTGAAATCCTCCGGCGTCACGCTTTTCATATCGGCGGCTTTGGTGTTGTTGGAGCCGGTGAGATCGGCCGATCCGCCGATCAGATTGGGTTGCGCGGGGCTCAGCCGATCGAGCAGCTTTTGCGAGGAAATCCGCGTCGCTTGCGGCGCGGCGCTCTCGCTCGCCGCCTGCTTGAAGGCCTCGACCGCGGCAAAGACCGCCGGCGTCAGGGCGCCGGAAAGGTCGGAATCATATTCGGCGAGGAGTTTCCCGTCGAGCTTGCCATAGCGCGTCTTCCATGCCGCGTGGTCGCGCGCGGCATGCTCGGCGGCCTCGGTCCAGGCGGCCGCGATATTGGCGGGAATTTCAAACGGCGCATGGGTCCAGCCGAAGCCCGCCCGCGCGCCGGCGATCTCTTCCTTTCCGAGCGCCGCGCCATGGGCCGAATGGGTTCCGGCCTTGGTCGGCGCGCCATAGCCGATCACCGTCTTGCAGGCGATCATCACCGGGCGGTCGGACGCGCGGGCCGCCGCGATCGCGGCGGCGATGGCGTCCGGATCATGGCCGTCTATGCGAGAGGCCTTCCATCCGGCGGCCTCGAAGCGCGCCAATTGGTCGACCGAATCCGCAAGCGAGACCTTGCCGTCAATCGTGATGCCATTGTCGTCCCAGAACAGGATCAGCTTGGCGAGCTTGAGATGGCCCGCAAGCGCGATCGCCTCATGGCTTACGCCCTCCATGAGGCAGCCGTCGCCGGCGATGACATAGGTGTGATGGTCGACGATTTCGCCGCCGTAGCGGGTCGCGAGAAGCTTTTCGGCGAGCGCCATGCCGACCGCCGTCGCGAGCCCTTGGCCGAGCGGGCCGGTCGTCGTCTCGACGCCCGCGGTATGGCCATATTCGGGATGGCCAGGGGTCTTCGAATCGAGCTGGCGAAAGCGCTCGAGCTCCATCCGGGTGACGCCGGGATAGCCGAGAAGATGCAGCAAGCCGTAGAGCAGCATCGAGCCGTGCCCGGCCGAAAGGACGAAACGGTCGCGGTCATGCCAGCCGGGCTCGGCGGGATCGAATTTCAGGAATCGCGTGAAAAGAACCGTGGCGACGTCGGCCATGCCCATCGGCATGCCGGGATGGCCGCAAGTGGCTTTTTCGACCGCGTCCATCGCGAGGACGCGCAGCGAATTGGCCATTTCGGCGTGGGTCGCGCTGTTGGAGGCTCGAGCGAGCATATTCATGTCAAAGCTCCGTCAGCTTGTTCGCCGCCGCCGCTCGACGAGCTGCAGGATGAAGGGAGTGAGGATCAGCTGCATCGCGAGATCAAGCTTATTGCCCGGAATGACGATCGAATTCGCGCGCGACATGAAGCTGTCGCGGATCATCGAATGCAGATAGGGAAAATCTATGCCGCGCGGCCGGCTGAACCTTATGATCACCATGGATTCGTCGGCGGTCGGGATCCAGCGCGCGGCGAAGGGATTGGACGTGTCGACCGTCGGCACGCGCTGGAAGTTTATGTCGGTCTCGGTGAACTGCGGGCAAATATAGGTGATGTAATCCGGCATGCGGCGCAGAATCGTGTCGGTCACGGCCTCGGTCGTATAGCCGCGCGTCGAGCGGTCGCGATGGATCTTTTGAATCCACTCCAGGTTGATGACCGGGACGACGCCAATCTTCAGATCCGCGTATTTGGCGATATTTACCTGTTCGTTGACGAGGGCGCCGTGCAGCCCTTCATAGAAGAGAAGCTCGGTCTTTTCCGGCAGCGGCTTCCAGGCGGTGAAAGTCCCGGGCTCGGCGCCGTAAAGCTCGGCTTCCTTCTCGTCATGGACATAGTTCCGCGTTTTCGCCGTGCCAGTTTCGCCATAGGCGCGAAAAACGGTTTCAAGTTCCTCCAGCAGGTTGGCGGCCGGCCCGAAATGGCTGAAATGGCGGTTGCCGCCGGC
>CAWESJ010000183.1:0-6804 GCA_963811015.1 uncultured Alphaproteobacteria bacterium
CGGCCAGCAACTTCAACGGATTATAGGGCGGGACGTCCTCGGCGAAGCCGACGCTCGTCAAGACAAGGGGCGTTTCGACGCGCGTGAAGGCATGGACCTTCATCACCTCCTTGTCGCCCTGCCGGATCGCGGTCGGCGCGTGAAAGCTCTGTTTCGCCGCGACAATATCGACCGCCTTCACGAGCCTGTCGGACTTGCGCGGATTGACGCCGAAATCGACGTTGATCTCTTTGCGCTGCGCGAAGGAGGGTGGCTCGGCGAAATGGGTTTGATGGCCAAGCGCCGCATAGATGGCCGCGGCGATAAGCGCCGCGCCGGACAGTCCAGTGAGGACGGTGCCGGAAAACCAGCGCAGCGAAATCCGTCTCCTGTCAAAAGCCGTGTGGCGCGCGCCATCGGCTTCGATCGCCGGATCCAGTCCCAAGTCGACGGCGCCCGCAAAGCGGGCCGACCACGGCCCCATGCCGTACTCGCGACTGCTCCAGTGCGATTCCATTGTCATTGCGATTTTTCGATCCTGGACACTGCGCCCCTCTTTAGAGCATGTTCCGAAAAAGTTGATCGACTTTTTCGATGAGAACATGCTCCAACTTATTGATCTTGAGCGAGTTCTTATCGATTGGATGAGTCCATCCAATCGGAACGCGCTCTAATGGCCCGACGATCGGAACGCGCGTGAAGCAAGCCAAACCGGGCGGGCGCGCGGACCGCGATGGCCCAAAGCGGCGATCTCGACGGCATGCCCCTCGCGGTCGGGTCCGCATTTGCATATCTCGCGGGACCTCAAGACGCGCCGTCTGGCTGAATGCGACAGGGTCGATTTGCATGCGGCCGAAAAGCTGCTCCAGCTTAAAGACATGACCCGTCGAAAATGGCTCAAATGGGGCGCGGCCTGACGCGGGCTTGCTGCTCAAATGGCGCGATAGGCGTCCCGAGCGGTTGACAAAGGCGTCGGGATTTCCTAGACGAACGGCCATTCGGCGCGGCGTCATGGCCGCGTTTTTCGTTTGCGCGCGCGGATCTGTCAACGTCTCGATCCTTGAACCGGAGGTCGGGGACGGACATGTCGGTCGCGCGAGATCGGCTTTGCGAGGCCGCCGGACGTCGCGAGGCCGCCAAGAGATCGGCTCCTCGGGACCTGCGGCCCGCGCGGAAAGCCGGATTGAACCTGAGGAATCGCGATGTTCGCAGTCATCAAGACTGGCGGTAAGCAATATAGCGTCGCCGCCGACGATACGATAACGGTGATGACGCTTGTAGGCGCGCCGGGCGATGTCGTGACCTTCGACAATGTGCTGCTTCTCGGCGGCGAGGGCGAGCCGGCCTTGGGCGCCCCTTTCATCGAAGGGGCGAGCGTCGCTGGCGAGATTGTCGCGCAGAAACGCGGGCCGAAGGTCATCGCCTTCAAAAAGCGGCGGCGGCAGAATTCGAAGCGCAAGCGCGGTCATCGCCAGGACCTGACCCTGGTTCGAATCACCGAGGTTCTGACCGGCGGCGCGAAGCCGTCTCCCCAAAGCGAAGCGGCAAGCGCCGAATAGGACCGCTCTTCACGCTTTGAGCCCCGGGACAATCTCGGCTATAAATCTTGCAAGCGCGGCGGCGCGCATCACCTATTCTTGAGATCTGGAGCCAGTTCGATGGCGCATAAAAAAGCAGGCGGTTCGTCGCGCAACGGCCGCGATTCCAAGGGCCGGCGCCTCGGCGTGAAAAAATTTGGCGGCGAAGCCGTCGCCGCCGGAAATATTATCGTGCGCCAGCGCGGGACCAAATGGCATCCGGGCGCGAACGTTGGGATTGGAACCGATCACACCCTATTCGCTTTGATAGAGGGCAAAGTCGAATTCAAGGCCAAGGCGAATGGCCGAGCTTACGTATCGGTCGCGGCCTTGCCGCAAGTCGAGGCTGCAGAATAGGGGCGGAGCCGACCAGAACGGCCCTCCGCCTGATCCTACGGACCCGGCGGACTTGGTTTTTCTGATCGAAAAGCTCTCCTGAAAATCAAGGAGGAAAAGTCCGGAAAGCCCATAAGTGGTTTTGAAGGGGACGCAGGTTAGCCATACCGTCGCTCTTTTCTTGGCGCAGGATCTTGCGAAAATTGATCCGCCGACCGGAGCCAGCATGTTCCCGGATTTGACCGCCGACGATATTTTCCACCTTGAGACGAAGCGGCTCTGGCTTCGCTGGCCACGCGCCAGCGACGCCGCGGCGATCGCCAGCTTCGCAAGCGTCGCCGAGGCCGCGCGCATGACCGCGGAGGTGCCGCATCCCTATCCGCCCGGCGAGGCGGAGCGCTTCATTTTGAAGTCGCGCGGCGATAATGCGAATGGAAAAGCGCTTATCCTTGTCATCGCGCAAAAGGGCGGGGCCCGCCCGGCGATCGGCCTCGTCAGCGCGACCTTGTCCGGGGCCAAGGACGTCGATCTCGGCTATATCGTGGCGCCGGCGGCCCAAGGCAAAGGCTTCGCGACCGAATCGGTAAAGGCGCTCGTCGAGGCGGTTTTCAACCTCAGCAGGGCGGAGCAAATCCGGGCCAATTCGCGCACGGTCAACCCAGCGTCGCGCCGCGTCCTCGAAAAATGCGGCTTCGTCTATGTCGACACCGGTTTCGATTTCCTTCCGGCGCGCGGCGGCCTGCACCCTTGCGACCGGTTCCAGCTCGATCGCAAGGCTTTCGTCGCCGCGCGCGCGAAGACGCCGGACGAAGCCGCCGCCGAGGCCTCCGGCGAAGCCGCGCAGGAGCGTTCTTGGAGCCGGCCAATGGTTCAGCAGGCGCGCGACGCGCAAGCGCGGACATTTCTTGGCGCGCCGCTTCTGCGCCCGGAAGCTTGACCTCGATCGGCTCCAGCGCTTGCCTGTCCCGGGCGGTTGCGAGATGTTGTCCGTCGGCTTGGGCTCGAGCGGTTGCGTTGCGATCAAAGTCAGTCTGGACGAACCCTTGCGAAGCCATGCGGCCTTCGGGGCTCGTCCTTGGTCAAATCGCGTTTTCGTTGAAATTAAAGATGCGCCATGAAATTTCTTGATCAGGCCAGGGTCCAAATCCGTTCCGGCGCCGGCGGCGCGGGCTGCCTTTCTTTTCGGCGCGAGAAATTCATCGAATTCGGCGGCCCGGACGGCGGCGACGGCGGCCGCGGCGGCGATGTGGTCGCCGAATGCGTAGATGGCCTCAACACGCTGATCGACTACCGCTACCAGCAGCATTTCAAGGCCCGCACCGGCGTCCATGGCATGGGCAAGAACCGCGCCGGCGGCAAAGGCGCCGACGCGGTCCTGAAACTGCCTGTGGGAACCCAAATCTTCGACGAGGAGGGCGACGTTCTTCTCGCCGATTTGACCGCCGTCGGCCAGCGCGTCCGCCTCGCGCGCGGCGGCAATGGCGGGTTCGGGAACACCCATTTCAAGACCTCGACCAATCAAGCTCCGCGCCGCGCCAACCCCGGCCAGCCGGGCGAGGAGCGAACCATTCTGCTGCGGCTGAAGCTCATCGCCGACGCCGGACTGATCGGCCTGCCCAACGCCGGCAAATCCACCTTTCTCGCGACAGTCAGCGCGGCGCGGCCGAAGGTGGCGGATTACCCGTTCACGACCCTTCATCCGCAGCTCGGCGTCGTCGCCTGCGACGGCCGCGAATTCGTTCTCGCCGACATCCCCGGCTTGATCGAAGGCGCGCATGAGGGCCATGGCCTTGGCGACCGGTTTCTCGGCCATGTCGAGCGCTGCCGCGTGCTTTTGCATCTCGTCGATGCGGGCGTGGAACATGCCGGCAAGGCCTATAAGACCGTGCGCCGCGAGCTCGAAGTCCTATGGGGAAGGCCTCGCCGACAAGCCCGAGATCGTGGCTCTGTCCAAGATCGACAGCGTCGATCCCGAGACTTTGAAAGCCCAGGTTCTGCGCCTGAAGCGCGCCGCCAAGCGCACGCCGCTGCGCCTATCGGCCGCGACTGGCGCCAATGTCCGCGAGACCCTGCGCGTGCTGATCAAGGTCGTCGATGAGGCGCAAGCGGCGCAAAAGGTTCAAGCCAGCCTTGAGGCGGAGTGGCGCCCGTGAGCCTCGCCGAGGCCTCGGCGGCGGCGCCGGCGGCAAGCGCTTTGCCGCGCCTGGAAAATTTCCGCCGCATCGTCATCAAGGTCGGCTCCTCGCTGCTGGTCGATCGCGTGCAGGGCGGCGTCCGGCGGGATTGGCTCGCCTCGCTAGCGCAGGACATAGCCGGCTTGCACAAGCAAGGCGCCGATATTCTCGTCGTTTCCTCGGGCGCGATCGCGCTCGGACGCACCGTGCTGAAGCTCCAAGACCGGGACCTGAAGCTCGAGGATAGCCAGGCCGCCGCCGCCGTCGGCCAGATCGCCCTGGCGCGGATCTGGGCCGAGGTTCTCGCCGATTTGAGCATTACGGCCGGGCAAATCCTCGTGACCTTCGGCGACACCGAGGAGCGGCGCCGCTATCTCAACGCAAGAGCCACGATCGGCCGCCTGCTCGATCTGCGCGCCGTGCCGGTGATCAACGAGAACGACACGGTCGCGACCTCCGAAATCTGCTATGGCGACAATGACCGCCTCGCCGCGCGCGTCGCGACCATGGCGAGCGCCGATCTTCTCATCTTGCTCTCCGATGTCGCGGGGCTTTATACGGCGCCGCCGTCCGACGACCCGGAGGCGGCGCTGATCCCGATCGTCCCGCGCGTGACCGCCGAGATCGAGGCCATGGCCGGCGGCGCCGCCTCGCAGCTCTCGCGCGGCGGGATGCGGACAAAGATCGAGGCGGCGAAGATCGCGACGACCGGCGGCGCGCATATGCTGATCGCCGACGGCAGGGTCGCGCATCCGGTCGCCCGGATTGATCAGGGACCCTGCACCTGGTTCCTGACCGGCTCCAACCCCGTCACGGCGCGGAAAAAATGGATCGCCGGATCGCTCGAGCCGCGCGGCGCCTTGCATGTCGACGCCGGCGCGGCGCGGGCGATGGTCAATGGCAAGAGCCTGCTGCCCGCCGGCGTGACCCGCGTCGAGGGCAATTTCGCGCGCGGCGATTGCGTCGTCATCCGCAACGCCCAGGGCGGCGAGATCGGCCGCGGCCTCGTCGCCTATGACGCGAGCGAGGCCGTCTTGATCCTCGGGCGCAATTCGCAGGATATTGAAACGCTGCTCGGCGCGCCCGGCCGGGCCGCGATCATCCATCGCGACGACATGGTCGTCGCCGGGGATTAGGTTTGTTGGAGGGAGAGATGAACTCATTGCGTGGTGAGAACTGAATCCCAGAACTAGTGGAGTTGCTTGTTAGGTATTCTGTCACCGAAAAAAATGACAGGGAAATCATCCTCAATGCCGACTTGCGCGTTGGTGAAGCCGAGCTTGAGACTGAGCGAGTACGTTTTTTTGTTCGGGTTAAGTCGTTGACGCTGCGCCTAATGTTAGACGGTCTGGAAATAGTGCCGGCGAGCCGCTTCGGCGAACCTATCAAAAACAATAAAGTAATGATCAAAAACTCGACCACGAATACGCAAACAAGAAAAGAAACGATAAAAAGGAGCCGCAGACAGCAAACTAAAACTAAATAGCGTTTCTATGCTCCTCTCGGCTTAGATGCAGCGGCGTCTTATGATGTCTTAACTGAAACAAAATGCGAGAGATCTGAAGAGCAGCATGTTTTTAGAGTGAAAAGAAGTGCTAACGAAACCTGGATTATTACTGAATATGACGGATCTTTTCTTAAAGGATACTTACCTAAATAACGACGCTATTTGCAAACTTATTATATCACACGGGGCAAATCTGGCGAAAATAGCAACAAACATATTCGCGAAACAAAGGGATTTCGAGTTTATAACGGATGGATTAATAAATAAGATCACAACAACTCAGTCGAAGATGGTTTCTATATTGTTAGCAAAAAGTATTAGATGTGGAAATACGCCATATAAGGGATTTGTCCAATGTATCTGAGTTGGAGGGCGAATATGAAGACTGAGGGTTTTTTTGCTGATAATGTTGACCAGAACGTCGTAGCAACAATCGATAAGACCATCAAGACGGATGTCACAAACTTCAATGCGTTGACTACAAGCCTTGGGCTAAACCCCGCATTCGATTTTCGCTATTCAGACCTATCTAATGTTGATTTTAGTTTTTCCGACCTGAGAGGCTATGACTTTTCAGGGGCGAATTTACAGGGCGCCGTTGGAATCAATGTGAACTGGACAAAATACTGGTACCTGTTGATGCCGATATTGCAAAATCCCTTTTTGCTTCAGAAGTCCAGGAGAAGTTGTTGTTTGCGGCAAACGCTTCTTTTGAGAAGGAATATATTCTTTTGAAAAACGCATATTGGGCTGATCAAATATTAAACATTGGAAACTTGGCAATTCGGGAGAATAGCCAAAAATCAAAATTATTTGCACAGCGATTATTTATGGAAGCATCAAGTACCGTTGTCAAGTCAACAGTAATGTATATATTGCAATCTCGTTTGGGAAATACAGAAGAAAATTTTAATTTCTTGCTGAGTATTTTTTCAGGCATGACCGAATTTGAAGGGTTAATGGGCGCTAAAACTTATGGCTGTATCTATTTTATAGCTATAGACCGTCAATTGATATTATGATGAAATATATTACACATTCAAATCAGAATATTCGTATAAGGCGGATCGCGGGCTGTCTCATCACCGTTTGTGAAGACCGATTGACGAATAAAAAAGACAATATTAGAGGAAAGTGAAAGTCAGGTTCGGAGGCGATTTGTCGGATATTTTGTGAACAGGTTTTTCCCTGAATACATAAATGTCGTACAAGAACCATTTTCTCGTCAATA
>CAWESJ010000184.1:0-9431 GCA_963811015.1 uncultured Alphaproteobacteria bacterium
CATGCGCCCGCAGCAAGGCCAACACATGGACCAGGCCGGATTCCGCTTCGAGCGTGATCTTGCGTTTGGACAGGCGCTTCTTGGCCAGCTTCAGCGCTTCGCGAAAGCCGGCGAGCGCTTGCGCATTGTCGCTGTTGAGAAAAGCGACCGCCGCGCGGGCGGCGGCCGGGAGATGGCTCTCCTCGGAGCCGAGCGCTTCGGCGCGGCTGACCGCCTCGGCGAAAGCCCCGGCGAGGATCGCGCGCCGGATCAGGAGGAGGTTGGCCGCCATCGAAGGCGCCGCCTCTCTCGATCCGCTTGCGAACCGGGAAAGGCCCTTAAATGCTTCATCCTCGCGGAATAGCGCCTGCCGCTGTCCAGAAATGTCCAGAAACGCCCCCAGCAACGATCATCGAACTCGATCGGCTTCCAAAACAGACGCCGACTTTGTATAATCCGCGATCGCGGGATCGGAACCTGGGCCGATGTCTGGGCCTATGCGACGATCCCCAGCGTTCAGGAAATCCTCGTGCTCAAGACGGCCTCAATCGGCGCCGAGCTTCTGCGCCGCAACCCGGACGGATCCTGGCCGAGCAAGCCCGTGACCATCGAGACCGGCGAACTGACGCTCGAGAGCATCAGCTTCAGTGTTCCTCTTGCCGCCGCCTATCGGACGACGCGGCTCGCGGCAAGCAAATAGCAAGATCTCTGGTTACAGGATTCCCCAGGCGCGAGACCGTCGGCGGCCGGTGCTCTCGCGGAGGCCAAGCTCGGCGACCAGGTCTTGCGCCGCGCGCGGCGTCACGCCGATCTCCGCCGCGATCATGCCGGCCGAGGCGATCATCCGCGCGAGAATGAAATCGACCAAAGCGGGCAAGCGGGAGCTGGAGCGCTTGCCTTTGAGCTTGCTCTCCAAGCTTCGCCAGGTGAGCAGCCAGCGGTCATGATCCTTCTGCGGCGGTGAGGCAAAGCGCCATATTGAAGGCGGACCGCCAAGCTGGGCTCGGCGCGGGTTCGCTCTTGGGAATCGGTCTTCCCCTGATTGGGGCGCCACATCGGGGGGCGCCGCGGCGAAAATTCTAGAGCCGGATGACTTCAGCCGAAAACCGGTTGCTGCTTTTCGGCATCATGCTCTATTCTTTCAGAGAAAGCTCCAGATATCTGTCCGCTTCATCGTGGCGTCTTCCAAAGCCAGCGGGACCGGAACATCATAGGTAGCGAGCGAGCAAAGCTTTTCCCGGGGCAGATAAGCGCGCCCCGGGTCGCCAATGAGAACCGGGGTTCCGCTCCTTGCGCGATCTTCCAGCCAGATCGTAATTCGCGCGGCCATATCAGGCTGATAGGAAACATCACCCGCCAAAATAAGATCCCATGGCTCCTCGGAGCCGACCAGGTCGCAGAGTTGCGTTTTGATGATCACCGCGTTTTCAATCGCATTCAGCGCAATCGCCGCCCCGGCGAAACAATCGAGATCATTGGCTTCAACTTTACTTGCCCCAGCCCGCGCCGCGGCGATTGCGACTAGGCCAGAGCCCGCCGCCAAATCGAGCACTCTTTTTCCCCTTACCAGTTCGGGATGATCGCAAATATAGCGCGCCAGCGCCTGCCCTCCGGCCCAGGCAAAAGCCCAGAAGGGCGGCGGCCCAACCCCTCGCTCCATTTCATCCTCAGTCTTTCGCCATAGCTCCGTCCCCTCTTCAGCGAGATAGAGCTTTATGCACGGCGTCAGAGGGACCTGCGAAAGCCTGGTGTTGGCGCGGATGAAAGCGCTGCAATCTTCAATCAAGCCAAGCCCGACCTTATCAAAAGGCGCCCGGTGATCATACCGCAGCTATTTGTTGGTCCTGTCAACGTTCAGATCCGGGATAGATGGTTCCGGTGCAAAGTTTCGGAAGCGCCTCAATGAGGCCCTGCGACCTGGAAAAGGCTCAGGCGGCGAGAACTGCGCTCCAGACCGCGGGGCGCCATGTTGTCTTTGTTGCGAAGTTTGTCAAAATTGAACTGGCCTTTCCTGATCCGATGTATGAGTTCAATACCGGCGGTAGTGATTGATGGCTTCGAAAGTGCGTCAACCCAAGCATCGGACCCAATCGAAGTTTGATCGAACGATGGTCCTGCTCTCTTAAATTGTTCAAGTATTTCGAGGATCTGATTTTGGTCCGCTCGCCGCGTCGATGTTCGCCGAGAAACTCCCGCGCCGCCCGATGCGAGGCTTGCCGCATGCGCCATCAAAGCCATGCTCAATCGATTGTTATGCTTTTCGGACAAAAACTGATCGGCGAGCGAGATCGATCGGCTGACGGCGTCGAACCCGAGCGTGAGGACAAGCTCCAGTTCGACGTATTCCGCGAGCCTGTCAAGACGTCCCGACATGAGCCATTCGGAAAAGCCGCTTCCCGCGGACGTCGCATGCGTAAGGGCGATGATTTCGTCGACGATCAGCTTGCCGACATAGAATGTAAGGATCGGCTGAAACGCCATGATCAGCCGCAAGCCGAGCGCTGCGCTGGTCAACCGAGCACTCGTTTTCCAAACCTCGCGAAAGAGCCGAACGAGATATCGCATGGCTATATGGGATTGGTGAAGGCCGAATGGATTGAAGCCCAGGAGCGCGGATGGTCAGCGCTAGACACGCACGTTTGTGCCGCTTGCGTTGAGGATTCTTACCTCAAGGGCGCCGCTCGCGAGGAGGCTTGTGGTAACGCTTGTGAACAGCATCTCGTGTACGCGGTGGAGGAATATTAGGCCACGGAGCGGCGGCATTTTGCGGCTGCGTGGCGGAGTAAAACCCGGCCACTTTTGGGGCTGACCTTTTCCGGATTTTGATTTCGGAAGGGCGGCCGGGGATGTTTGCGGTGGAGACTTACGCAGCGGTTCGTCGGTTTATTTTTGTCGAGGGAAAGAGCCGGCGCGAGGCGGCGCGGTTTTTCGGATTGAGCCGAGAGACGACTACGTGCGGACCAAGGAGCCCGAAAAGCCGAAGCTCGGCCCGCTGGTTCCGGTGATTGACGCGATCCTGGAGCCCGACAAGACGGCGCCCCCGAAGCAAAGGCACATCGCGAAGCGGATTTTCGAACGGCTGCGGATCGAGCACGGCTTTCTCGGCGGCTACACGGTCGTGAAGGATTACGTACGGCTGGCGCATGCGAGGTCGCGCGAGGTCTTCGTGCCGCTTGCCCATCCGCCTGGCCACGCGCAGGTCGATTTCACAAAGCGGACTCTATGGCTCCGACGCGATTGGCGGCGTCATCGACATCGCCACGGAAAAAGGCCAGGGGCCGATGCGGGCGACCGTAAATATCGAAGGCGGCTCGTTTGGGACCTTCAATCAGACCGCGAAAGTCTCGGGCTCGGCCGACTGGCTGAGCTATTTTCTGGGATTCGGGTATTTCTCGACGACCGATACGCCTGTCACGCCGCCAGTCCTCGTTCCGATCGGCCGGGCCATCAATCCGAACGCCTATGACAACCGCACCTTTTCGTTTCGCGTCGGCGCGCAGCTTGCCGACGGGCTCGATGTGGCGCTGACGAGCCGCTATATCGACACAACCCTCCTTTCGACGAGCGATGATTTCCTTGGACCGGAGAACCTGCGAAGCAACAACGGCAGCGATCAGTCTTTCAGCCGGGCCTTCATCCATAACACCCTCTTCGACGGGCGCTTCGATCAGACGCTTGGCCTCGCCTACACGCATTACGACCGGAGCTACTTGGATCCCAACTCGATCCCTGCGGTCCCCGACTTTTACGAGGGCTCGCGCATCAAACTCGATTATCAGGGCAATCTCCGCCTCATCGAGGGCGAAGCTCTGGTTCTCGGCGCCGAGCGTGCGGTGGACCGACTGGTCAACAGCAATCCCCTCTGGGCGGTGAATGGCGATACGGCTGGCTTCGCGGAGCTCCAATCCAATATAGGCGGGCGGCTCTTCAACGCGGCGAGCCTACGCTACGACGCCAACGACCAATTCGGCGGCGCTGCGACCTTTCGCATCGCGCCAGCCTTTCTCGTCCCGGAAACGGGAACGAAGCTCAAGGGCAGCGTCGGCACGGGATTCAAGGCCCCGACCCTCGATGAACTCTACGATAATTATCCAGCCTATGGATGCTTCGCCAATCCGAACCTGCGACCCGAAACGAGCATCGGTTTCGACGCCGGCTTCGAACAGGCTCTGCTGCCGGACCGCATTTCGCTCGGCGCGACTTATTTCGCCAATAAAATCAAAAATCTGATCGATTTTAACGATACGTTCACGTCCTATGCCAACATCGGTCAGGCGAGAACTTACGGGCTCGAAAGCTTCATGAGCCTTTCGCCATGGGACGGGTTTACGGTTCCCGCCGATTATACCTACACCGTCGCCAAAAACGAGATCACGCAACTGGACCTTTTGCGCCGGCCGCGCGATAAGTTCAGCATTAGCGCCACGCTGCAGGCGACGCCGGCCCTGCTTCTATCTGCAACCTTAATCTATACTGGCCCGTGGGCCGATGCGAATCGCGCAGGGACAGCCACCAATCTGATCGCGAATAGTTACACGCTGCTCAATCTCTCCGCCACCTATGATTTCGGACACGGCATATCTGGCTTTGCACGCATAAATAATTCTCTTAATGATCACCACCAAAACCCTTTGGGCTTTGACCAGCCGACGCTTGGCGTTTTCGGCGGCGTCAAAGTCGTTTTAGGTCCGGACGGTTTGCTGTGATCGCCAAAGAGCAGTTAAAATTCAAAGCCGAGTATCGACCGCACCGGGCGGTCGAAGTCGACGGTTCGTCCGTCGACATCTTCTCCCTGCCGGCGGACACAGAGACGCTCGAGGCATTGTTGCGCGATCTGTTCGAAAACCACTGGCGCGAAATCACTTTCGGACCAATCATCCAGGGCGCGGCCTTTGAGTTCAAGGCGCCGGCTCCGCCGACCCATATCGGGATGTTCGATGGGTATCTGACGATCGCCTTCGGCGCGCCGCACTTCCATATTTGCATTGGCGTTCACAAAGGCAGCCCCCATGTCCGGCGTCGCCAGCGCTGGCGCGCCACCGCCGAACCTCGCGCGCCGAGCTTTATCGCCGTCTCGATCGATCAGGCGCGCCGGTTTCATGGGGCCTGCGCCTTTTCAACGGCGAAGGCGAACAGAAGATCACGGTGCTTCTCCCCAATCCATTCTTGGATCAGGACAGCGACAAGGTACTGAAAAAGCCGGAATGGAAGCGCCTCGCCCTTTGGGACAGCCTCCGGGCACGCTGGCTTGGGCAGGGTGAGCCGGATCCCCTCGATCGATCAGGCGAAGGTTTTCGCCATGACTGAGCCCTGCCGCCAAACCAACTTAAACGCAAACTTGAAAAGGTAAACGCCGATGAATTCGCAATCTGCTGCAATAGCGGTACGCTGGCGCAAACCAGCCTGGATTGGTTTGCTGGTCGCCGCCAGCGTGGCCTTCACCTTCGGCTTTGCCTGCGCGACGCCGCTAGCCGCTTTCGCTGCCGTCGCCGCCTTGACCATGACACGCCGCGACGCCCTCCTGCTTGTTGGTCTCGTTTGGGTCGCCAACCAATGCGTCGGGTTCAGCGTGCTGCATTATTCGTGGACAGTGGAGTGTCTCGCTTGGGGCGCCGGTCTCGGCATTATTGCGCTGCTTTCGGTCTCTGCCGCCGAATTTGGCGCAAAGCGCTTGATTGGGCTAAATGGAATCTTCGCTTCGATCGTGGCCTTCCTTGCTGCCTTTGCGGTCTATGAAGGTCTTCTGTTCGTCGCCTCCATCATGGTCCAAAGCGGGGTCGAGAATTATGCGCCGCCAATCGTCGGACGCATCCTCGCGATCAACGCCGTCGCCTTCATGGGGCTCCTCGCTATGAGTAAACTAGGCGCGTCGGCTGGTCTCGTCCCCGCGCCCAGCGGTCAGCTTGCTGCGACTGGAAGACGCGGATGACTTTAAGGCGCCGTCCCTTTCCGCGTTGGGCTCGGGCGAATCAATCCGCATGTGCGTCCGCCAACGGGCCGTGACGATAAAAAGCTCTCGGCGGCACCTGAACTTCCGTCACCCAATATGGTTCCGCGCGCTGCTTCAATGCAAAGCTGAGGGACGACGCTATGGGCGATTTCTCGGCGGATCCTCATCAACAATCATAAAGGACCGCCTTATCAGCCTGCGACCATCTCCGGTGAGGCAAGCCAAGGCCGTGATAGCAATCGTCGTTCCTATCGACATATATTTTGTGACAGCGCCCTGCCCCAAAAAGGCACTTCCGCGAAACCGCCGCCGACGTAGGTGCGTGGCCCGCCGATATTGTCAAAGAGCTCATTGAAGAAAGCGTCGCGTTCCCTCCACCGCAAGGGAGATGCGTTCGATCAATAACTTCTATCGCGGCCACAAGTTCAACAACCAAGCAGGGTGTTGCCAGCGAAGTCATGGGTTTTCCGCACGCACATCGCTCCCGCCGATAACAAGGTTAAGGGTCGCAGCCACGGCACGAAAGGACAGCCGTAAGGGCAGTCATAACCATACATACAATAGGTTTTGTAATGATAGGCCAGGCCAGGGCCACGGTCCGGCCGCCAACAACATACTCGGTCGGGACCGTTGCTCCGTAGGGGAAAGAGAAGTTATAACCATACCTGCACCAAGAATAGATGCCGCCACGGCCTTTGGACGCCGCTTGAGACTCGCTCGCTGGCAGCGCCGCAGCGGGCGCAGCCGTCGCTACTAAAATACCCGAGCGCTTCATCCCAGTCTCCTTTCCATTACTGCCATTTAACCGGGGCAAACAGAATGGCGACGAGAGGAAACTTCCGCTGAACTGCCGCTTATCCCCCAGATCGTCTTAGGTAGAACTCGAGCCCCGGCAACTCGTTTTATCGACCTGCTTTCCGGCATAAGCCCAGCAAATGCTGGAGCAAGAAGCGAAGATGAAATAGATCGAGCTGACGAAAATCATATCCAGGAGCAGGCGCGCCAAACGATGGATGGGACTATTGCGCTCCCGTTTTTCTGCGTTTACATTCGCTGTTTTGAAGGAAGTCTCGTCATGCTTAGGATCAAGCTGCTTCCTTTCGCCTTCAGCCTCGCCTTGGCGATCGCCGACTTCAATCCGGTCCTCGCGTTCCCCATTGCGCCACAAATCCTCGGCGCGGCCACCGCCACCCCCGATGTCGCTCTCGTGCGGTTCGGGGGACGTGGCGGAATGGGCGGGGGACATCGTGGGTATGCCGGGCGCCACGGAATGGCTGTCGGTCGCGGCGGATATGGCCATCATCGCGGCGTCGGCGTAGCCCATCGCGGATATGGCATTCGTGGTGGCGGTATGTATCGCGGACATGGCGTCCACCGCGGAGCGGTGGGTCGCTATCGCGTTGGCGGCCGCTATTACGGTGGCGTCTGGTATGGGACAGGACGGCGCTTCTGGCGTGGCCGATGGTGGCCCTACGGCGTCGGTTCCTGTTGGCGCGCGAGCCCCATCGGATACGTTTGGATTTGCGGATAAGGCAACGGGCGCCTTTAGATGGGACCCGCTTGCCTAAGCAGTTAAGGCCGCGCCGGAG
Organism: uncultured Alphaproteobacteria bacterium; assembly: GCA_963811015.1. Lineage (GTDB taxonomy): Bacteria > Pseudomonadota > Alphaproteobacteria > Rhizobiales > Beijerinckiaceae > Methylocapsa. Next base: position 7,519 of record CAWESJ010000184.1, read on the forward strand.
CTCAAGCAATGTTCGCCCGGTTTGGGATCTTGACGAGCCTTAAGGGCTACAGGCCGGAGTGGCTCGGCCGAGACGCGACGGCGGGCCTCGCCGTCGCGGCGGTCGCGGTGCCAAGCGCGATCGCCTATCCGGCGATCGCCGGTCTGCCGCCCGAGGTGGGGATTTATTCGAGCATTCTCCCGCTTGTCGGTTACGCTTTGCTTGGCCCGTCGCGTCAGCTGATTGTTGGTCCTGACGCGCCGACGATGACTGTTCTGGCCGCCACACTCGCAAATACCTCGATGAACCTGCCGGCCGACCGCGTCGCCGCCGCTTCGACGCTCGCGCTGGCCGTCGGTATCTTTTGTATTGTCGCGAGCAAGCTTCATCTCGGCATAATCGGCGTGTTTTTGTCGAAACCAATCCTTGTCGGCTTCATCGGCGGCGTTTCAATTTCGATCTTCGTAGGTCAGATCGGACGGTTGACTGGCTTGCGGATCGAATCCGAGGGGTTTTTCCCGCCATTCGTCGAGCTCTTCCAAAAAGCAGGATCGATCCACTGGCTTTCCGTGGCGATCGGAATCGTGATGTTCGTTATTCTGCAGCTCATGACGCTTTGGCGCTCACCAGTGCCGGGACCCATAGTCGTTGTTGTGATTGCAGCCGCGGCCTCTGCGATCTTCGGATTTGAGAAGATGGGTGTGGCGGTGGTGGGAAACCTACCCCGATCGCTGCCTACGTTTTCCCTTCCTGACGTGATGAATTTGCCCCTGAAAGAGCTGTTGCTCGATGCCACGGCGATTTGGCTGGTGAGCTTCGGCTCAGGCATTGTCACGGCGCGCAGTTTCGGCGCATGCGGCAAGTTCGCGGTGGACGCCGACACCGAACTCGTCGGATTTGGAGCCGCCAATATCGCATCGGGGCTATTTGGCGGCTTTCCAGTGACCGTTTCGGATTCGCGCACCGCCATTAACATCACCGTTGGCGGCAGGACACAAATGTCGAGCATCGTTGCGGCCCTCACCCTCACGGCGGCGCTCCTCTACTTTAACGATGCTCTCCGCGTCTTGCCGGTTCCCGCGCTCGGGGCAATTCTTGTCGCCGCCGCAATCAGCCTCATTGATCTTGCGGGCCTGCGCGAGATCTGGCGCGTCAGCCGGATGGAGTTTGTCTTCGCGCTCATTGGCATGGCGGGTCCGATTAGCCTCGGCGTCCTGAAAGGCGTCGTAATCGCCGTAGGGGCGACCCTCTTGTACACGCTGCTCCAGGGAATGCGGCCTCGCGACGCGATGCTTGGCCTCATCCCCGGCCAACATGGCTTCTACAAACTGCACAGGTCGAAGGAGGCGCGACCGATCCCAGGACTGGCGATTTGTTTGATCGAGGGCAGTCTTCTCTTCTTCAATGTTGACTATGTGAAGTCGCGCCTCACGGCCATCGCGGACGGCCTGTCCGATACGCATTGGTTCGTGCTCGATGCCAGCGCCATCGTCCAAGTCGATTCGACGGCAGCGGCAATGCTCGACGAGGTGTGCAGCATGTTTGCCGAGCGTGGCATTGCATTCGGGATAGCCGAGTTGCACAGCGAACCCATGGATCTTCTGAAACGGGCCGGCCTGCTGGAGAAGATCGGAAAGCCAATGATCTTCGAAGACCTCGAGGAGGTGTCCACTGCATTCACAATCGACAACGGTTCTAAATAAACTCTTGCAGGAGGATGGGATGGCGCGGATTTATCGCTCGCCTGCCGCTCGCTTTTGGCAATGCTCCAGGTTTGTTTCGTACACTTGGTCAATCAGAACGTCTCTTGAGCAGCCCGTGAGACATCAAAAGCGAATTTCTGCTCCTGGCGCGATGCCGACCGATGAATTCAACTCTCACGATGTCCGCTTAGCCGAGCGGATGTGCATCTAAACGGCAACCTTGGGCGCTCT
>CAWESJ010000185.1:0-3633 GCA_963811015.1 uncultured Alphaproteobacteria bacterium
TTGACCTTGGAATACCAGCCGGGATTGCGCTCCAGGCGCGCCTTGACGGTCCGGAACAGGGCTTCCTCTTCCTCGCTTCCCGGATGGGCGAGCACCGATGGATTGGTCTCCGCCTCAGCGCCGAGCTGCACGATCAGCGTCGCGTCGCCGCCATCGTCGAGGATCATGTTTGCGGTCCGCCCGTCTGGCCATTCGAGGATGCGGTCCACATAGTGCCAATATTCGTCGAGCGTCTCGCCCTTCACCGCGAACACCGGCGTGCCCTTTGCGGCGATGGCGGCGGCGGCATGATCCTGAGTTCGAGAAGATGTTGCAGGACGACCAGCGCACCTCGGCAATCCGGCGCCTGGACGCCCAAATCCCATGAAGCCCGTCGTCCGGCTTCAGTCGCAGGTGATCCAAGTGCGCATCTTGGAGCCTGGCGAGCGCGTCGGCGAAGATCAGGGATGGGCGGCGCGCGGGCCAAGGCGCATATCAACTATCAGCGCCGGAACCGCCGACGGCATTCCGCAGAGCCTCACCAGAACCAAGAATGGCGCGGGCGGCGCCGCGATCGTGCAAGGCAAGCGCTGTCCCTATATTGGCGGGGTCGGCATGGATCTTGTCGCGGTCGACACCAGCGATTCCGGCTATGTCGAGCGCGGCGATAGTGTCGAATTGATCGGCCCGTCGATCACGATCGATGATTTCGCGGCGGCGGCCGGCGTCAGCGGCTATGAGATTTTGACGCGGCTCGGCCAGAGATGCCATCGCCGCTATGAAAAGTTGTGACCTCCAGACGCATCTATAATATAGGCGCATTCTTCCGCCGCCGGGTTTCAAGAGGAAGCGAGCATGGAAATCAAAGAAGGGCCCTGCCTCGCTGCCATGTCCTGCGGCAAGCCGGTCTATCTTGTCGTGCTGCTCGATGAGCCGGGCGCGGCGGATGCCAGACTTGTCGACATCGCGATCAATTGGCAGCCGACCATGCTCAAGGCCGATTTTCTCCTGGCCGAGGCGCCCTTGCCCGGAAAAGCGCCGAATAGCCGGAAATGGTTCGAAACCGAAGGCAAAAGCCCTGACGAGATCCACGCCGGGATCGAGGAGGCCGCTGCGGCCCTCAACATATTTCTGGATGACATGCTGGCCAAGCGCCGTCTCGACGACAGCCATCTCGCTTTGGTCGGTTTCTCGCAAGGGGCGGATATGGCGCTGCATGTCGCCTTGCGCCGGGCCAAAACCATGGGCGGCGTCGTCGCCTTTTCAGGCGCCTATGGCGTCGGCGAAGCGGCGGGCGGCGAGATCGCGTCCAAGCCGCAAATCCTGCTCATTCATGGCGACGCCGATCCTATCGCCCCGCTCGCCGCCATGACCAAAACGAAAGAGGCTTTGAAGGCGCTGGACGTTCCAGTCAAAAGCATGTCCCGCAAAGGCCTCGGGCATCTCATCGATGATGATGGCGTGATGGGCTGCGAGGCCTTTCTGGCCAAGGCGCTGATCAAGCCGAAGGTCAAAAAGGAAGATCACGGTCACGATGAGCATGATGATCATGCGCATGACGATCACGACCATGACCACGCGCATTGACGGCCTTGAGGAGACTCGACCGGTCTCCTACAGCACGCGCGACACCACGTTCGGGATGTAATGGCATGGCGTCGCCGGGTCTGGATAGCCCGTTATATATTCGATGCGATCTCCAGCTCGCACGGATAATCCTTGCGGCAGCAATACGATTTTCGAATCGCCGTCGGGCGAGCCGTCGCTATGGACAAAAATCCTAACGTTGTTGACGTAGTTTTGGTTTATAAACAAATCCTTTGAAATTTGGGTCTTTTTTATCACTCTTGCAGCCTGCTCTTTTGTCAACTGGCCTAAGACTAACGCCTGCATTACCTGATGCGTCGGACGACCGATATATCCGCGGCCGCTGCATTCAATCTTTTTGTCCTTCATAGCCGCCTCATCATGCGTCGCGACCTTATCGGACTTTCGTTGCGCGGCGCGTTGTTTCGAGGTCCCAGGCGGCGCGATGATAGGCTTCGGGGTCGGCACGGGCATTGGCGCAGCCGGCGGAATGATGCGGGAAATTTCCTTGTTCGGATCCGGGTCCGCCTCCTCGCCCTCGCGCCTGTCTTGTGCGGCTTGCGGCGCGCTGCGGACTATTTTATCTACGCCCGCGCCATAGATTGTCTCCTCCCCCTTCGGCGCCTTTTGCTCGCGGTCCTCATCGGCGATCTCGGGCAGTCCTCCATTTCTTAAATGCGCGTTCGCATTGGCGCGCGGCGGCGAAGCCTCCGTGCTCTCGGGCTCAACATCGGGCTTGGCCACCTCCGGCGGCGGCGCTTCGACAATCACCTCAACCGCTGTTTCCTGCATGTTAGGCGTTTTATCTCGGGCGCTCTCCCAGATCATCAGCGAGAGAACCGCGGCGTTGACAACAAGCGAGGCGGCGAAGGCGACGAAAAAATCCTTGCGCCCGCCGCGAGGCGCGCCGCCCTGCGGGCCGATCAGATGATCTTCGGTCTTGGCTATGAAATTCATGTTGGCGCGCAGCAAAATTCAAAAAGCGCCGACAAAACCGTCGGCTGTTGGTTCGAGCAGGCGAATAAGGCGGGGCAATCCGCGCAGCTGTTAAATGCTACAAGGGCTCAAAGCTTCTTCAGATCATTCGCCGGCGCTCCCTGCTGGCAGCCCTGCGCGATAAATTCCTGGACCATCTTGCGCGCCTTGGGCGTGTTGCGCGTCTTCGGGTCGAGTGCGACCCAGGCCAAAATCGTCAGCGCCGCGTCGCATGGCTTTCCAATCGCCGAATAAATATTCGCCATTTCCATGAAAACCCACTCTTTCACGTCGCGACGATTATTTTGCAGCTCGATGGTGCTGGCATAATCCGCCAGCGCTTCTTGATAGCGCTTCGCGCCCGCCAAGGCCTTGCCGCGCAAGTAGCGGTAATTCGCGACGCTCGGACTTTTCAGGATAAGCGCATCCGCGATGGCGATAGCTCTTTCATTGTCGCCGAGATGGAGCAGAAGCTGGCCGGCGCGGTTTTGTTCGCCTTCGCCATTCGGGCAGGCGGCGGCGAAGCCCAGATAGGCGTCGGCGGCGATTTGCTCCTCGCCAGCCGCCGCGAGCGCCTCGCCGAGCGCGTAAATCGCCTTCTTGTCGCAGGGCTCCTTTGCAAGCTTGGCGAGACCCGACGAAATTTTGCCCGACGCGGCAAGGCCCGCGGACAAAGGCGCTATGCCCAATCTTTTATAGAGGTCGGCGAATTCATCGTCCGGCGGCTTGACCCCGAAAAGGCTCGCGGCGGAATAGGCCGTTCGCCACGCATGGTCGCGGAGCTCAGGGCTCGCCAGGAAGGCGAGCCCTAAGACGATCAGGGCGATGAGACTCGCGATCTTAAAAAAATGCGTCTCGGAGGCGACCGGCGGGGCGATCCGATCCTCGCGGTCAAGCTTCATTCACAGCTCCCGCGCGAGCTTTCAATAGGTGAGGACATTGAGATCGTTTAGCCAATTTCGTCTGAATATTTTATTGCAAATATATAGCCTAAAATTTGTTATATGAATTCAATGCTTGGCGGAATAATGCACCGATCTGGCTTTCTTGGCAAGACAGTCGCCGCGATCCATCCCAATCGGCGGCGGCGCT
>CAWESJ010000186.1:0-5202 GCA_963811015.1 uncultured Alphaproteobacteria bacterium
CAAGACATCGCCCTCGTCTGCGTCTCGAAAACCTATGCCGCGGCCGCTATAGAGCCCGTGATCGAGGCCGGCGAGCGGATTTTCGGCGAAAACCGGGTTCAGGAGGCGATGGAGAAATGGCCGCCCTTGCGCCAGCGCCATCAGGGCGTCGAGCTGCATCTCATCGGCCCGCTGCAATCCAACAAGGCGCGCGAGGCGGTGCTTTTTTTTGACGTGATCGAGACGGTGGACCGGGAAAAGATCGCCAAGGCGCTCGCCGAGGAGATCCGCCAGACCGGGCGCAGCCCGCGCCTCTTTGTTCAGGTCAATACGGGAGCCGAGCCGCAGAAGGCAGGCGTCTTGCCGCAGGACGCCGACGCTTTCATCGCAAGCTGCCGCAACACCCATGGGCTCGAGATTTCGGGCCTCATGTGCATTCCGCCGGTCGATGACCAGGCCTCGCCGCATTTCGCGCTTTTGAGCCAGATCGCCAGGCGCAATGGCGTCGCGGCGCTGTCCATGGGGATGAGCGGCGATTTCAGCTCGCGATTTAATTGGGCGCGACCCATGTCCGGGTCGGAAGCGCGATCTTCGGGGCGCGGCGAGGCGCCCTACTCCTGCGCGACCAGCGCCAGCATCTGCCGCGCCGTGCGCAGCGCGTGGCGGCCTTTCATGCGGGCGCGCTGGAGCCGGTTCAGCGCGGCGGCCAGTCCCTGCGCCTGATCCGGCAAGGCCTCGGCCAGAGCCTCGGCGGCGAGGAGCGTCTTCATCAGATGCACCGAGACGATGAAGCGATCGCGGCCATGGTCGAAGAGCGCCAGTTTGCTCCTCGTCCAAAACGCGCCGATGTCGGCGACGGCGAAGGGCGCCGCGTCAAAGGAAGCGTCGGCATAGGCGTCGTTGCGCCCGACGAAACAGGCGAGCTGCAGCAGGACCGCAGGCCAAAGCTCCGGCGCGACGCGCGCGGCGGCGAGCCCGGCCTCGGCGAAGGTCAGCGCATGAGTGAAATCCAGCCAGCCGACATTGTCGGCGATCTTGCCGTCCGCGCGGGTCAATTTGGCCTCGTCGGCACGGAGAAGCTGCCAGGCGGCGCGCGCGACCAGCGTCGCGAAAATGGCTTCGGGCTGATGCCGCGCGCCCCAGGCCGCGACAATGCGCATCGCGGTCTTGGGCGAAACGCCGGCGAGGCTCGCGGGCTCCAGCGGCGGGCAAGGATCGAGCGGCTCGCCCCAGGCCGCGCGACGCGCGCCATAGGCGGAAAATTCCGGCAGGAGATCCTCGCGCGTCGCATAGGCGAGGCTCCGGGTCAGCATCAGCAAAAGATCAGGCTCGGCCTCGCGCCCGAGCCTTCGCGCCAGCGCGGCGGTTTTTAGCGTATAGATCGCCGAATGGCCGAAATCATTGTAATGCGCCAAGGCGGCGCCGAGCAGCGTCGGCAGAAGGTCGTCCGTTGTCAGGCCTGCATTTAGGGCTCCGCGTATGAGCGCGATGCCGCGCGTCTCGTCCTCGGCCTCGATCGCCTCCAGAAAAGCGGCTTCCGTCCAAAGCGCCTCGCCGGCGGGAAAGGGAAAGCGCCCGCCGCCATAGCCGTCGTCGGCGATATGGCCGAGGATTTCGCCGAGGCAAACAAGCTTTTCGTCCGGGTCCGTCGCCCCGCGATCATGGAGGCGCAGCCAGTCCGCCGCGCCGGCGATGGCATGGGTCGCGCCAAATTCGAGCCGCTCGGCGACCCAAGCGATGGCGCTGCCGACCGCGTCGAGCGGATCGGCGCCGAACCGGCCCAGGCGCGCAGTCTCGCGGACAAGGCGCGGCTGATCCTTATCCTCCAGGGCGCGTTCGAGATCGGCAAGGATTTCCTTGCGGCGCAGCGCCGGATCGGGCGGCGCCAGATCGAGCCAGACGCGGCCGGCCTCGATCCGCGCGGGGTAAAGCGGCAAGCGGTCGCCGCCGATCAGGGTCGCGCCCGAGGCGAGGTCGAATTTCCAATTGTGCCAATTGCAGGTCAGGACGCAGCCGTTCGACACTGTTCCCTCGGACAAGGGATAGCCTTCATGCGGGCAGCGATTGGCGCAGGCGAAGACTTCCGCGCCATTATGCGCCAGGAGAATTTGGCGCCCGTCTTGTCGGACGACCAGCTTGCCCTTGGCCTCGAGATCAGAGACCGACGCCACGTCGATCCAAGCCATAGATCCGCTCCCTGCGCGCCAAGCGCCTCAGTCCCAAAGGCGAAAATAGGCCCGGCGCCGGCGGCGCGCAATGGAAGTCGGCGCCGAAAGCCTCATCTGACCGTCAGGATCGTCTTTCGCGAAAGGCGCGGCAGAAGCCGGCGCAGGTCAGCCGGACGAAGCGCGACGCAGCCCTCGGTCGGGGCGAAATCCGGTCGCGCGCAATGGAGAAAAATCGCGCTGCCGCGCCCCTTGCGGCGCGGCCGGATATTATAGTCGAGCGCGATTACGACATCATAGAGCCCGTCCGCGCGCCATAATTTTTCGTGGGACGCGCGGCAGGGCGCTTCGACGAAACGGTTGTAAAGCGCACTGGCGGGATCGTCGCACCAGCCGTCGCGCGGGCGGATCGGGCGCATTGGCAAAAGCGTCGCATTGCGCGCGCCGCAATCGGCCCGGTAAAATCCGAAGAGAAGCCGGAACGCGCCGGCCGGAGTCGCATGGTCGCCTTCCCGCTTGTCGCGCCTGATCCGGCCGGCGCCGAGCGCGCAGCGAATCACGAGCGGACCGGCGCTGAGCCGGCCGGCGCGAATACCCTCCCCCGATGCCCCGGCCGGCAGGAGCGTCGCGACGAGGCGGCGGAGATTTCGCGTGGCCACTGGCGGCTCCGCGGCGGATTTCGCGTGGCCAGACAAGGGAGCCGGCGCCTTCGATCCGCCGCAAGATTTTAAAATTCGCGGCGATTTTTTCGCGCCGGCCCCGCGCGGCTTTCCCGGAATTCTTGCAAGGGGCCTCATCCGCGCTCCTTTTTTCCCTGTGCATTTTTTGAGCGGTTTTTCGCCGAATGTGCTTTAACGCTTGCCAAGCAGCGGAAAGCAAAGGAGTCTCCGGCGGGTGGACAAGATAGCATGGGCGGAGGATGCGCTCGACTGGGCGGGGAATGACTTAATGAATATATGCCGCTCATCGGCCACGGCGCCCTGACGCGGGATCCATCAAGGACAAGTCCATGACCCAGGTTCTTAAAATCCTTATCGCGGACGATGACGCCGATCTGCGCGCGGCCTTGGCGGAGCAACTCGCCCTGCATGAGGAATTCGCCGCCGTTCATGCGGATTCGGCGCAAGGCGCGATCAACGCCTCGCGCAAGGAGCCGCCCGATCTCGTCATCATGGATGTTGGCCTGCCGGACATGGACGGCCGCGAGGCGGTCAAGCGGATGCGCGAGGAAGGGTTCAAGAATCCGATCATCATGCTGACCGGGCACGATACCGAGTGGGACACGGTGCAAGGCCTCGACGCCGGCGCCAATGACTATGTCACGAAACCCTTCCGCTTCGCTGTCCTTCTCGCGCGCATGCGGGCGCATTTGCGCCAGCACGAGACCAATGAAGAGGCTCTGTTCCGGATCGGGCACTATACGTTCCAGCCGAGCGCGAAACATCTCATCGGCGAGAACGGCGTCAAGCTTCGCCTGACCGAGAAAGAAACCGCAATATTGCGGTTTCTCTATCGCGCCGGCCAGGGCGTGGTCACAAGGGAAGTGCTTTTGCGCGAGGTTTGGGGCTATAATTCCAATGTGACCACGCATACGCTCGAGACGCATATCTATCGGCTCCGGCAAAAGATCGAGCGCGACCCGGCCAAGGCGCAGCTTCTCGTCACCGAAGCGGGCGGCTATAAGCTCGTCCCTTGAGGTTTTGGAGCCGCGCGGATCGGCCCCGCTTCGCGCGATGGATGCTCGTTGCGATGGATGCTCGTTGCGATGGCTCCTCGTTGCGATGGCTCCTCGTTGAAGGCGGAAGGGTCGCCATGGCCTTGGAAGACGATATCGGCAAGCTCAGCCGCAACGCCACATTCGCGGCGCTCGAGCCCGACGCCTTGCGGCTGATCGCGTTCTCGGCCGAGACCCGCATCCTGCGCGCCGGGGATATTCTGTTTCGCCGCGACGAGCCTTCAAACGGCGGCTTTGTCGTGCTCTCAGGCTCGATCGCGCTGGACGCGTCGGACCTTGGCGCCGCGACGGCGCGGATCATTCGGCCCCCCGCGCTGATCGGCGACACCGCCTTGCTGACGCAAACCTTGCGGCCGGCCACGGCGATCGCGCGCGAACCCTCGAGCGTCCTGCGCATCTCGCGCCAGCTCTTCCACCGCGTCCTCACCGAATATCCGGGCAGCGCCGAGCGGCTGCGGCGCTCCCTCGCCGCAAGGCTCTCGCAATTCACGCGCGAGCTCGACGCCCTGCGGCATGGCGCTTTATCCTCGGCGGAGGATGAAGAGGCCTAGCCGCTGGGATCGGAGCCTCACAGGTCCAAGCCTCACAGGTCGATGTGGACGATCACCGGCACGTGATCGGAGGGACGGTCCCAGCCCCTGCTCTCCCGCAAAACCTGCATCCCGCCGAGATTTGGCTTCAGACTCTGGCTCACCCAGACATGGTCGAGCCGGCGGCCTTTGTCGGATTTTGACCAGTCCTGCGCGCGATAGCTCCACCATGTGTAGAGCTTTTCCTCGCGCGGAACATGATGGCGCAGCGCGTCGACCCAGGGGCCGGCGGCGAGCACGCGGCCAAGCTTCTCGACTTCGATCGGCGTATGACTGACGACCTTCAGCAGCGCCTTGTGGCTCCAGACATCGGTCTCGAGCGGCGCGATATTAAGGTCGCCGACCATGATCGCATCCTCGCTGGCGATCCTTTCGTCGATGATCCAACGCTCCATTTCTTCGAGAAATGCGAGCTTATGAGCGAATTTCGGATTAATTTCCGGATCAGGCTCGTCGCCGCCGGCGGGCACGTAGAAATTATGCAGCGCGAGAGAACGGCCGCCGTGTCGGCGCGAGAGTCACGGCGATATGGCGGGCGTCGCCCTTTTCGCAAAATTCGCGGCGGCCGATTGCGGCGAAGGGAAGCTTCGAGGCGACCGCGACGCCATGATATCCCTTCTGGCCGTTGATCGCGACATGGGCGTAGCCAAGCTTGTGAAAATCGGCCAGGGGAAACTCGCTGTCGCGGCATTTGGTCTCCTGCAGGCAGAGCACGTCGGGCGCATATTCGCGC
>CAWESJ010000187.1:0-12363 GCA_963811015.1 uncultured Alphaproteobacteria bacterium
GAGCGCCGCGCCTTTCGCAGCGAGTCGCGCCGCCGCCAGTGCCAACTCCTCGATTCATGCAACTGCATAACGCCGATCGAACGATGCGTCTCGACGACCTACTTTCATCCGTCAAAGCCAACCGCTTACCTCATTCCAGGACCAAGCGCTGAGCACTCCGTGAGAACGACAAAAGCCGCCGAGATCGAGGAACTCCGTTCGGCCACGCTACCGCCATCCGGGTCGCCGATCGCCCGAGCCCCCGCCACCAACGAACTCTAAAGCCGATCCCCGCCTCAGACGGCTAGTTCAGAGCCGGAGCGGCAAGTTTGACACGGATCCCGTCACCCATGATCTCGAGTAAGACTTCGTCCGACCAGCGTGGTCGAGTTCGGTCAGAGAACCCCAACGCATGCGCGAAGGGGCCGGACCCAGACGCACTTTTTGACCGCGTTCGAGATGCTCCGAGAACTGAAGCCTTCCCAACGCGTCGACCGACCCAATCAATGCTTCGACGATCCCTTGTGGCGCTGCGAACCGGCCCAATCGTCCACCATAAACAGGGTCGCCACGCCTGTCGTGCTATTGACGTTGCGCCAGCGATAGCGTTCGAGATTCAGCGCGACAAACAGATAACGCGGAAAATCGGCACATTGACATTGCGCGACTTGCGCGCATGACGCACTGTTTTCATGGATTGCGGAAGGAACGAGCGAAATCCTTGCCGCTTAAGATGGCTTTCCGCAGTGGCTTCCCTGTGCGGCAATGTACGGGCAAGAAACCATCGTTCGCCGGAACAGAGGGCCGAATTTCTCGACCTCGCCAATATCGACCGCCATCAGTCGCGCCAACGATATTTGGAGCCATTAATAACGCCTATGCGAGGATAGTCGCTAGCCGAACCGACCATATAGATCGCGCACGCCCAGACCAACAAACGACGCATTGTCTGCTTAAAGTTTAACGGCATGGTCCAACCGCCGTCACGAACAGCCGCTTGCCTGTCGCTTCCAAGCGCGCACCATTTCGATGCGCGGCGCTTCGCAAATCGCCGCACAAATTCAGTTGGCCAACATTGGAGCAGCATCGCTCGCCTCAGGCTGGCAGGCGCCTGGTCGCCACTCGCACAAAATCGAACCCTGAGCATCACGAATACGCGCTCCATCTCGCCGTCGCAAACATTACAATTGCGACACCGAAACCATTCCCAAACATTCGTGGTCGCCTGCAACTTCGCCAAGCGGCCAGCGACGTTACGATCGGCACACATTACGAATACGTTGCCGCATCTGAACCTGCAACAGACGCAATCCAACACAAGCCGGATGGTAGGTCAACGCCATCAGCAACTTCCGCGCCTTCCCATGACAATTCCTACCGTGCGCAGCAATATAGTAAGGTCCATCAGAAAGCGCCAATCGCGAACATAATTTGCGTCAAGCACGACCCGATCTTCATAACAAAGGTCGCTTCGGCCATTGACTTGCCAAGCACCTGTTATGCCCGGTCGAGCTGACAAATACGAAATTAACCGGACGCCATAGCGCGACATCTCCGATCGAACGATTGGACGTGGGCCAACCAAGCTCATGTCGCCCCGGAGTACGTTTAGGAGCTGCGGCAATTCATCAATGCTCCATGCTCTCATAAATCGCCCTAACGGCGTAATGCGTGGGTCGCTCCTCAACTTCTGATGCTTTTCCCATTCAGCCCGCGCAATCGGATCGACATCCAGCAATGCTTTGAGCACGCGGTCCAGAGTCCGTCACCATGGTTCTAAATTTTAAGCAGCGAAATTGGCGCCCACCATAGCCGACACGCGTATGGTAATAGAACACAGGGCTCCCATCCCTTAGTTTCGCCAATAGCCCAACAATACAGAATAAGGGTAGCGAAAATGCAAGGATTACTAGCGCCAGGGATACGTCAAATATCCTTTTTACGACCCACCTAGCGGATATTCTGTAGCCTGAAAATGCCGTTGCCGCGCAACATTGAGTTCCCCGTGAGCCATAGCGCACTCCAACTCGAAATTTAATGCAATAATAAATTGATAAATATCGTATGAGCGTTATCGTTAAATGTCAATACAATGCAGCGCGACGCGTCGTCACGCTTGCTTCAAGGAATGTAATCAGTCGGTTGGAACGTATAAGCCGTGCCGTACTTAGCTCCGCTTTAGCTACCCAGAACCAGAAACATAACGTAAGCGAGACAATACGGCGTTGATGCATAGATAGACCTTGGATCGTAAACTCATTGCTCCGTAACCAGATGCGGACTGCGACGAGCTTCAACGCTGCCAGGTAGTTTTTCGTGAATTTGTCCCAGCGGGTGGCGATGCTGCGGAGGGAGCGCGAAGGCGCCGGGTGGCAGGCGTGCAGGCGAGGATCGGCGCGTAACGCCAGCGCTTGCAGATGATCGTCATGGGCGGGCATACATAAGCTTATGGATAAACTCAGGTGGGCTAACGGCGCACGCCGAACCATCGAACGATGCCGGCGTCAGCAAAGATTGAGGTGGATCAATTTATCGCTTTAGGGAGCCGACTATAAAATATCATTTTAGTTGTTCAGGACGGCAAGGCTGTAGAGCCTGATCGCAAATAAGCAATTTTTTACTTTGGGGTATGATTTACATCGGAGAAATTTGATCGACTTCTCGGGAACATGTTTTTGGACAATTGATGGATCCTGTCACGCCAATAGGTTCAGTCGTATCGGTTCGAGGCGCCGTCGTCGACGTGAGCTTCGACATGGGCGCATTGCCGCCGATCAACACAGCTTTGGTCGTAGAATGGGATCACCCGGAACCTCTGGTTCTTGAAGTGCATAGCCATGTTGATATGGAAACCGTCCGCGGAATCGCCATGCAAACGACAGCTGGGCTCGCCCGCAACACGAAGGTTCGGGCGACTGGAGCGCCGATCGCCGTTCCGGTTGGAGATGCGATCTTGGGGCGCCTCCTCGATGTCGTCGGGACGACGCGTGACCGTGGCCCCGCTCTGCCATCTGATACTCCGCGACGCGGCATCCACAATCCACCCCCGGCGCTCGATGATGAGGCCTCGACCACAGAAATGTTCGAGACCGGAGTCAAGGTGATCGATCTTCTTGCGCCGCTCGCTCAGGGCGGCAAGGCCGCCATGTTCGGCGGCGCTGGCGTCGGCAAAACCGTTCTCGTGATGGAGCTGATCCACGCGATGGTCGAGAAATACAAGGGGATTTCGGTCTTTGCCGGTGTCGGAGAGCGCTCCCGCGAAGGCCACGAGCTCTTGACCGATATGCAAGGCTCCGGCGTGCTTGCGCATACGGTGCTTGTTTATGGGCAGATGAACGAGCCGCCAGGCGCCCGTTGGCGCGGCGCCGCTTACGGCGCTCACAATCGCGGAATACTTTCGCGACCAGAAGCATCAGAACGTGCTGCTTTTGATGGACAATGTCTTCCGGTTCGTTCAGGCCGGCAGCGAGTTGTCCAGCCTGCTCGGACGTTTGCCATCGCGCGTGGGCTATCAGCCGACGCTTGCAACCGAAGTCGCGTCGCTGCAGGAACGCATCACATCGGCGGCCGGCGCGGCGGTGACCGCGATTTAAGCCGTCTACGTCCCGGCGGACGATTTTACTGATCCGGCCGTGACCGCGATCTCCAGCCATATAGACAGCATCATCATGTTGTCCCGCCGACTGGCGGCCGAGGGCTTTTACCCAGCGGTCGATCCTCTCGCCTCATCCTCCGTGTTGCTCGATCCGCTCATCGTCGGAGAAGAGCATTATCGCCTTGCGGAACGCGCCCGCGAAGCGCTTGCCCGCTTCAAGGACCTCCAGGACATCATCGCCTTGCTCGGCGTAGAAGAGCTTGGCGCCGCCGACCGTCTAATCGTCAAAAGAGCCCGCCGGCTACAGCGTTTTCTGAGCCAACCTTTCGCGGTGACGGAAGCTTTCACCGGGATGCCTGGGCGTAGCGTCAACCGCGCTGATACGCTCACAGGCTGCCGCGCTATTCTCGATGGCGAGACCGACGATTGGGCCGAGAGTTCGCTCTACATGATTGGAACCCTGGAGGATGCGCGACAAAAAGAGGCCAACGCCGCAAAGGCCGGAGGCGCGGCATGAAACTCTGCATCATCACGCCGCTGGCGGTCGTCGTCGACGTCGATGGGGTGGTAGCGCTGCGTGCGGAAGACAGCAGCGGCGGCTTCGGTATTCAGCCGCGGCACGCGGATTTCCTCACGAGCCTCGCGATCTCGGTCGTGAGCTGGGAGTGCGCGGAGGGGACGCGCCGCTATTGCGCCGTGCGTCGCGGCGTCCTCTCCGTTACTGGCGGACAGGACATCGCCGTTGCGACGCGCGAGGCGATCATAGGTGACGACCTTGCGACACTCGACGACACAGTCCTTGCTCTCTTCCGAGCCGATATCGAGGCGGAGCGGACGGAACGGGTCGAGAGCACCCGTCTCCAACTCGCCGCTATTCGTCAGATCATGCGCCATCTGCACTCGGACGCGCGCCAAGGCGGCAGGATTTTCGCATGACCATGCCGGAGCCCGAGCCAGATGAGAAGGACCCTCTGGTGAAAAGCGTTCAACTGCGTGATGAACGCCACCAGCGTTGGCTGCGTGAAGGCGACGCTTCGGTCGTCCGGCGACTGGCCCAGATCGGCGTGCTCGGCTGGATCATCGTCCTGCCCATATTGATCGGCGTCTTCGTCGGCCGTTGGCTCGACCAAATGTTCAACTCCGGACTCTTCTATACGGCGCCGCTCTTGATGCTCGGAGTCGCGCTCGGATGCTGGTCTGCTTGGAAATGGATTCAGAGCGCATGAGCTTTCTCGCATTCAACAGCCTTTCGGCGTGGGCATGGGTCCTTGGCCTTGCGGCGCATCTCGGCGCTGGAGTTGGACTGGGCTTCGTTTATTTTCACGCTTTAATATGGAACGCCCGGCTATTTGCTTTTGGCGGACGCGTGACGACGGCGGTCGGCCTGATGATTGGCCGCGTCGCTCTTTTGGGCGTGCTGCTGATAGCGGCGAGTCTGGAAGGCGCCCTGCCGCTGCTTATGACGGCGCTGGGCGTGCTGTTCAGCCGTTGGCTCATCATGCGCAGAGTGATGGAAGGCGCGTCATGAGGTCGCCGCTCAGCAGCATCGCGCTCTTTCACCTCGGTCCTGTTCCGATTTCCGCTGGCGTCGTGACGACCTGGGCGATTATGGCGGTGCTGGTCATCGGTAGCATCCTCATCACTTGCCGGCTGTCCCTCGTCCCGTCAAAGGCGCAGGCGGCTTTCGAGCTGGTCGTCGATACTCTCGACAGTCAGATCCGCGCCACGATGCAGATGGAGCCTGCGCCTTATCGCGCCTTCATCGGGACTTTGTTCGTCTTCATCTTTGTCGCCAATTGGTCCGCGCTCATACCGGGTGTTGAACCGCCGACAGCGCATCTTGAAACCGATGCCGCACTCGCGCTCCTCGTCTTCCTCGCCGTGATCTGGTTCGGCGTTCGGGCCGGTGGAATAGGCGGCTATCTCGCGACTTTCGCTTCGCCTAATCCGATCATGATCCCGCTCAACTTCGTCGAGAGCCTCACACGCACTTTCTCATTGCTTGTGCGCCTGTTCGGGAACGTAATGAGCGGCGTCTTCGTGATTGGCATCGTTTTGTCGCTCGCAGGCCTTCTCGTGCCAGTCCCGTTAATGGCGCTCGATCTCCTGACCGGAGCGGTGCAGGCCTATATTTTCGCAGTCCTGGCGATGGTCTTCATTGCCGGGGCGATCAGCTAAATACAGTTCGGACCAGACACATCCAGTCAAGGGACTCCATTATGAACTGGCTAGCCTTCGTCAGCATCGTCTCGGCCGCTGTGGTGGTCTCGTTCGGGGCGATCGGCCCGGCGCTCGCCGAAGGCCGTGCGGTAGCGGCCGCCATGGACGCCATCGCCCGCCAACCGGAGGCGGCGAACACGATCTCGCGCACATTATTCGTTGGTCTCGCCATGATCGAAACCATGGCGATCTATTGCCTTGTGATCGCGTTGCTCCTCCTGTTCGCTAACCCCCTGTTGAAATGACGCCATGACGATCGATTGGTGGACGCTTGGCATTCAGACCATCAATGTCGTCATTCTGATGTGGCTGCTTGGGCGCTTCTTCTGGCGTCCGCTCGCGGCCATGATCGAGCAGCGCCGCATTATTGCGCAGCAGATTTTGACTGAGGCCGAGGCAAAGCGTAGCCAAGCTGCGGCGGCGTTCGCCAAGATCGAGCAAACGCGCGCTGGCTTAGCGCAGGAGCGCGAGGCAATCCTGGCCGCGGCGCATCAGGCCGCCGAGCGGACGCGGACTGAGCGCCTAGACGAAGCCGTGAAGGAGGCTGCGTCCCTGGAAGCCGCTGCAAGGATCTCCATCGAGAAAGAGAAGGACGAAGCCGAAAAGGCCTGGGCCGAGCGGGCGAGCCGTCTGGCCGTCGAAATAGCAAAACGCCTTGCGGCCCGCCTCGAAGGGTCGGCCGTCCAGGCCGCTTTCCTGGACTGGCTTCTCAAAGAGATTCAAGCTCTACCTGATCCAGTGCGGCAGACCATGGCGGCGAATGGCGTCGAACTCGAAGCGATCTGCGCGACGCCCATCGAACCCGCCATTCAGGCCCGCTATCGGGAGCTGATCGGCAAGGCGTTTGGCGCTCATCCGGTGATTGCCTTCAAGGTCGATCCAACGCTCATCGCCGGCTTGGAGCTGCACGGCCCGCACCTTGTCGTCAGCAATAGTTGGCGCGCCGATCTCGCTAACATCCTAGCGGAGGTCACGCTTGACAAGCGATCCTGACACAAAGATGGACGCGTGGCTTGAGCAAGCAATGGCGAAGGTCGGCGCCGCCACGCTCGGCGCAAAGGTCGAACAGATCGGCAGGGTCGAAGAGGTAGGCGACGGGATAGCGCTGATTTCGGGGCTCCCCGATGTCCGACTCAATGAACTCCTGCTTTTTGAAAAGGGTCAGTTTGGCTTCGCTCAGGTGCTTGAACGTGACCGGATCGGCTGCGTTTTGCTGGGCGATGTGGGCCTAATCGAGGCGGGCGACGCAGTGCGCGGCGCCGGCGACGTGGTGCGCGTGCCTGTGGGCTCAGCGCTGCTTGGCCGTGTTGTCGATTCGCTTGGCCGCCCGCTCGACGACAAGGGGCCGATCACGGCAGATACATTGGAACCGATCGAGCGCCCAGCGCCGGCCATCATCGACCGCGATCTCGTCACTCAGCCGGTGCAAACTGGGCTCATCGCGATTGATACGCTCTTTGCGCTTGGCCGCGGCCAGCGCGAGCTCATAATCGGCGACCGCGCCATTGGCAAGACGACGATCGCCGTAGATACGATCATCAATCAGAAGGCGAGCGACATTATCTGCGTCTATGTCGCGGTCGGACAGAAGAGTTCCAGCGTCCGGCGCGCGATCGAAGCGATCCAGGCTGGTGGCGCAGCCGAGCGCTGCATCATCGTCGTAGCAGCGGCGGCGAGTTCGCCCGGCCTGCAATGGATCGCGCCATTCGCCGGCTTCACCATGGCCGAATATTTCCGTGACCGCGGCCAGCATGCTCTCGTCGTGGTCGACGACCTGACGAAACATGCAGCCACACATCGCGAGATCGCCCTTCTCACGCGACAATCACCCGGTCGCGAAGCCTATCCGGGAGACGTGTTCTACGTCCATGCACGGCTTTTGGAACGGGCCGCGAAACTTTCCAAAGAAAAGGGCGGCGGATCCCTGACCGCGCTGCCGATCGCCGAGACCGACGCCGGCAATCTCAGCGGCTATATCCCGACCAACCTGATTTCGATTACCGATGGCCAGATCGTGCTCGACGCCAAGCTTTTTAATGAGGGGCAGAAGCCTTCCGTGGACGTCGGAACCAGCGTGAGCCGGGTCGGCGGCAAGACTCAGGCTCATGCACTTCGGGAGGCGGCGGAGACTTTGCGCCTCGACTACGCGCAATTCCTCGAATTGGAGATGTTTACAAGGTTCGGCGGCATGCCCGACACGCGGGTCCGCCAGGAGCTGACACGGGGCGCGCGGATTCGCGCGATCCTCAATCAACCGCAGCACGCGCCGCTGCGCCTCGCCGATGAAGTGGCTCTTGTCCTTTCAGTGCAATCGGGTCTGCTCGACGAACTTCCTCTAGCGGCTATCGTTGGATTCCGAGCGGGCCTGCATGATGCGCTCGACCTCGGCGCAGCGGATGCGGTTCGCCTGATCCAGGAAACCGGCACGCTCGACGAGGCGCGGAAGCAGATGCTGTGCGAGACGCTCCAGCATTATGTTCAGATCGTCACGTCAGGCTTGCCGCCTCGGACACGTTTCGAAACGACTGGCCAGCCATGACCGAACGGCTCACGGATATCAATGCGCGCATCGACGGCATTCGCCAGCTTGGCGAAGTGGTCAATGCGATGCGTGGCATCGCTGCGGCGCGCGCGCAGCAGGCGCGCGGGCAACTCGCCGCCGTCGACAGATATGCGGCGACCATCGCGGTCGCCGTCGGGCGAACCCTCGTCCTGGCGCCTGCTGCGCGCCTTGACGACATCGGCAAGGCAAGTCAGCCGGCGCTCGTGCTATTTTGCGCCGAGCAAGGATTTGCCGGCGCCTTTAGCGAACGGGTGCTCGATGCTGCCGGCGCCGACCTCGCCGCGTCCGAAGTGTTGTTGATCGGCACAAGAGGGAGCGCTGTCGCCGCCGAGCGAAATGTCGCGGTTAGTTGGAAGAACGCTATGCCGTCGCATTCGCGAGGCGTCCCGAAGCTCGCAGACAGAATTGGCGAAGCGCTTTACGCCCAAATCGCGGCTGGAGAGATCGACCGGCTTGACGCCGTCTTCAATCAATGGCGGCCGGGGCGCGGCAACGATGTGGTGCGCCGCCGCTTATTTCCCTTCGACATGCAGACCTTTCCACACCCGACGAATATCGATGCGCCCCTCCTAAACCTGGCGCCTATGACGCTGCTGAGCCAACTTACTGCGGAATATATGCACGCGCAGCTTTGCAACGCCGCGCTCCACGCTTTCGCGGCGGAGAATGAAGCGCGCATGGAAGCTATGGCCGCCGCGCGTAATCAGATTGAGCGCCAATTATCCTCATTGCTAGGGACGCAACGGCTCGTGCGGCAAGAAGAGATCACGGAGGAAATCATCGAACTTGCCGCTGGCGAGACGGCGAGCCATTCAGAAGATAAGTGACGCAGCGCCGGCGCCGGACATCCCGCGCTTGTCGGCAAGCCAGCGCGCCGATTTCCGTTCATCGAACGTCCGGGTTTGCGAGCAGTATAACGCTCCGGGACGCTCGACGGCCTCGAACGGGGCAAAGGTGAGGTCTTGGCCGATGAAATTACGCGTCAGGCGCATCGCGGTCTATCGGCGGATCTCCCGGTCTATTTCCAGACGACCGCGGCGCTTCGGTCGCGCGCGTCCCTGCCGACGGACCGAGCCCGCGATGATCGACCGAACGGCTGCCATGGGTGCGATGAAGAAACGGCTGACTTTGCAGGCTTCCGCCGGCAGGTTCGATACTCTCAATGAGATCACCTCGCCCATCTGCTCCCATTGGAACGATCCAGATCGCTTTATGTTCTTCTCTCCCTTTGCCTGGCTCCGGCGGCGGCGGCGCCGATTTGCGCGCCGGGCTCCTCGCCAAGCGCATCCGCATCCGGAACGTCCCGAGCACACCATCTGGGAGATGTTCGAAGAAAAGCGGCCAAAACTTGTCGCCTATTGCGGGCGGTTCGATGAATTCCACGCTCTGCCGGCTTCGGTCTCGAAGACCTGCAGCGCAAGCAAGTGTACGCAGCTTGCGCAAGCGCAACTGAGATGGTTCGTTTCCACAACAATAAATGCGCGGTCAACGCCGCCGCAGTCTCAGCAGGCCGGTCGAGATTTAAGCTTATGCCAAACGGATCGTGATCCGTCACGAGGGTTGTGTCGTTGGCGAAAATCCCCGCTGTTACGGGCGCGGCGAGCCGATCTACGACCCTGGCGTTACGCGCCGATCCTCGCGTGCAACCCGGCGCCTTCGCGCTCCCTCCGCAGCATCGCCACCCGCTGGGACAAATTCACGAAAAACTACCTGGCAGCGTTGAAGCTCGTCGCAGTCCGCATCTGGTTACGGAGCAATGAGTTTACGATCCAAGGTCTATCTATGCATCAACGCCGTATTGTCTCGCTTACGTTATGTTTCTGGCTCTGGGTAGCTAAAGCGGAGCTAAGTACGGCACGGCTTATACGTTCCAACCGACTGATTACATTCCTTGAAGCAAGCGTGACGACGCGTCGCGCTGCATTGTATTGACATTTAACGATAAATCTCATACGATACTTATCAATTTATTATTGCATTAAATTTCGAGTTGGAGTGCGCTATGGCTCACGGGGAACTCAATGTTGCGCGGCAACGGCATTTTCAGGCTACAGAATATCCGCTAGGTGGGGTCGTAAAAAGGATATTTGACGTATCCCTGGCGCTAGTAATCCTTGCATTTTCGCTACCCTTATTCTGTATTGTTGGGCTATTGGCGAAACTAAGGGATGGGAGCCCTGTGTTCTATTACCATACGCGTGTCGGCTATGGTGGGCGCCAATTTCGCTGCTTAAAATTTAGAACCATGGTGACGGAACTCGGACCGCGTGCTCAAAGCATTGCTGGATGTCGATCCGATTGCGCGGGCTGAATGGGAAAAGCATCAGAAGCTGAGGAGCGACCCACGCATTACGCCGTTAGGGCGATTTATGAGAGCATGGAGCATTGATGAATTGCCGCAGCTCCTAAACGTACTCCGGGGCGACATGAGCTTGGTTGGCCCACGTCCAATCGTTCGATCGGAGATGTCGCGCTATGGCGTCCGGTTAATTTCGTATTTGTCAGCTCGACCGGGCATAACAGGTGCTTGGCAAGTCAATGGCCGAAGCGACCTTTGTTATGAAGATCGGGTCGTGCTTGACGCAAATTATGTTCGCGATTGGCGCTTTCTGATGGACCTTACTATATTGCTGCGCACGGTAGGAATTGTCATAGGAAGGCGCGGAAGTTGCTGATAGCGTTGACCTACCATCCGGCTTGTGTTGGATTTTGTCTGTTAGGTTCAGATGCGGCAAATGTATTCGTAACGCGTGCCGATCCGTAGCGTCGCCGGCCGTTTGCCGAAGTTGCAGCCGACCATGAATATTTCTGGGAATGGGTTCGGTGTCGCAATTGTAAATGTTTTCGACGGCGAGATGGAGCGCGTATTCGTGATGCTCAAGGTTCCATTTTGTGCGAGCGGCAACCGGCGCCTGCAGCCTGAGGCGAGCGATGCTGCTCCAATGTTGGCCAACTGAAATTTGTGTAGGTGATTTGCGAAGCGCCGCGCATCGGAATGTTGCGCGCTTGGAGGCGGCAGGCAAGTGGCTGTTCGTGATTGCGGTTGGATCCTTGGGGTCAAATTTTAAGTTGGCTATGCGCCGTTTGTTGTTTTCGGCGTGCGCGATCTATATGGCCGGGTCGGCCAGCGACGATCCTCGCATAGGTGTTATTAATGGCTCCAAATATCGTTGGCGCGGCTAATGGCGGTCGATATTAGCGAGGTCGAGAATTTGGCACTCTGTTCCGGCGAAAGATGGTTTCTTGCCCGTACATTGCCGCACAGGGAAGTCACGGCGGAAAGCCATCTTAAGCGGCAAGGATTTTCGCTCGTTCCTTCCGCAATCCCTGAAAACAGTGCGTCATGCGCGCAAGTTGCGCAATGTCAATGCGCCGAGTTTCCCGCGTTATCTGTTTGTCGCGCTGAACCTCGAACGCGATCGCTGGCGCAACGTCAATAGCACGACAGGCGTGGCGACCCTGTTTATGGTGGATGATCGGCCGGTTCCAGCGCCACAAGGGATCGTCGAAGCATTGATTGGGTCGGCCGACGCGTTGGGAAGGCTTCAGTTCTCGGAGCATCTCGAGCGCGGTCAAAAAGTGCGTCTTGTAACCGGCCCCTTCGCGCATGCGTTGGGGATTCTACCGACTCGACGACGCTGGTCGGGTTGAAGTCTTACTTGAGATCATGGGTGGCGGGATCCGTGTAAAACTCGCCCGCTCCTGGGTCGAACCAGCCGTCTGAGGCGGGATCGGCTTTAAGAATCGTTGGTGGCGGGTGCTCGGGCGACGAGTCACCCGGATGGCGGTAGCGTGGCCGAACAAAGTCGTTCGATCGCGGTGGCTTTTGGCGCGTATATCTGAGTTCTCAAAGTGCTTGGTCTTAGAATGAGGCGCCGCGGTTGAATTTGACGGGGGAAGATCGGTTGTCCAGACGCAATTGCTTCGATCGGCGTCATGTGCTTGCATGAATTTA
Source organism: uncultured Alphaproteobacteria bacterium (assembly GCA_963811015.1). Lineage (GTDB taxonomy): Bacteria > Pseudomonadota > Alphaproteobacteria > Rhizobiales > Beijerinckiaceae > Methylocapsa. The sequence continues at coordinate 12,313 of CAWESJ010000187.1, forward strand.
GGAGACGGTACTGGCGACCGCGCGACTCGCCGTGAAAGGCGCGGCGCTCAG
>CAWESJ010000188.1:0-3635 GCA_963811015.1 uncultured Alphaproteobacteria bacterium
CTTGCAATTCTATCAATCTTCTTCCTGCCGATTCCGTCTTTCTTGATAGATATTGGCCTCGCGTTTTCAATCGCGCTTGCCGTGTTGATTCTCATGGTAGCGCTGTGGATTCAACGACCGCTGGACTTCTCGGCCTTTCCAACCGTGCTGCTCGTCGCGACGTTGTTGCGTTTGGCGCTTAATATTGCGACGACGAGATTGATCCTCTCGAACGGCCCCGAGGGATTGACGGCCGCAGGGTACATTATCGGCGGCTTCTCGAAGCTTGTGATGAGCGGCGATTTCGTCATAGGGCTCATCGTATTCGCCATCCTCATCACCGTGAATTTCGTGGTGATCACAAAGGGCGCCACCCGCATTGCCGAAGTCGGCGCCAGGTTTACGCTGGACGCCATCCCCGGGAAGCAAATGGCGATTGACGCCGATTTGTCGGCGGGATTGATCGACGACAAGGAAGCGCAGAGGCGTAGGCGCGAGCTAGAGGAGGAAAGCTCGTTTTTCGGATCGATGGACGGCGCCTCCAAATTCGTGCGCGGCGACGCGATCGCGGGCCTTATCGTCTTGGCGGTCAATATTTTTGGCGGAATTGTCATCGGGGCGACGCGTCACAATATGCCGCTCAGCCAGGCGGCGGATGTCTTCACGAAATTGTCGGTCGGCGACGGCCTTGTCTCGCAAATCCCTGCGCTGATCGTTTCCCTTGCGGCGGCGCTCCTCGTCTCGAAGGGCGGCACGAGAGGAGCGGCGGAGCAGGCGGTTCTCGATCAACTCGTCAAATATCCGCGGGCCTTGTTCGTCGCCGCCTTTCTCATGTTCGGCATGGCGATCATGCCCGGGCTGCCGTTCTTTCCATTTGCGGTCCTTGGAGCGATATTCGCTTTTGTCGGCTACACGATCCCGAAGCGCCTGGCCAAGGAGAGGGAGAAGGAACAGGCGAAGGTCGCCGAGGGTGAGCGCCGAGCGCAATTGGAGGCGAAAAACTCGGTCAAAGAGTCCATCAAATCGGCTGAGATCGAACTCTGCTTGGGCAAGCAACTTGCGACCAGGCTGCTCGTTTCACATCATGAGCTGGCGGCGAGGGTCGCAAAGATGCGTCGCAAATTCGCCCGCCAATATGGCTTTGTCGTGCCGGAGATCAAGCTGTCGGATAGTCTCGCGGTGTCGGCCAAAGGGTATCAGATCAAAATTCACGGCACCGTCGTGGCGGGACACGACCTTCGGATCGGCGACCTCCTCGTCATTGTAGGCGACGGGCGCAGGCCGGACCTTCCGGGCGACGACGTCCGAGAGCCCGCCTTCGGCATGAAGGCGGTTTGGATTTCGCAAGCCTTTGCAGGCGAGCTAAAGCGTGAAGGATTTAATCCGATTGACAATATTTCCGTTCTTCTCACGCATTTGAGCGAAGTTATTCGCAACAATCTGGCCCAGCTTCTCTCCTATAAGGATATGCGCGCCTTGGTCGATCGGCTTGGGCCAGACTACAAGCGTCTTGTTGACGACATTTGTCCATCGCAGATTTCGCAGTCAGGATTGCAGGCGGTCCTGAAGCTCTTGCTCGCGGAGCGGGTGTCGATCCGCAACCTCCATCTCATTCTCGAAGCGGTTGCGGAAATTGCGCCGCATGCGCGACGGGCGGAACAGGTCGCCGAGCACGTCCGCATGCGCATGGCGCAACAAATCTGCGGCGATCTTTCCGACGGCGGAGTCTTGAAATTGTTGCGGCTCGGCAACCGGTGGGACCTCGCCTTCCATCAGAGCCTGAAGCGCGACGCCAAGGGCGAGGTCGTCGAATTCGATCTCGATCCTGCGATGGTGGAGGAATTCAGCAACGCCGCGTCGGCCGCGATTCGCGAGCGCATGGATCAAGGCCACCATTTCGCGCTTGTCGCGACGCCGGAAGCGCGGCCATATGTTCGCATGGTCGTCGAGCGTTTGTTTGCAACCTTGCCGGTGTTGTCGCATCTTGAAATCGCGCGTGGGGTCGAGATCCGATCGCTCGGCACGATTTCATGACCGCGATCGGAACAAATGCGGTTCTCGCGACCTTCATCATGTTCTGCCGAATTGGCGCCTGCCTGATGTTGATGCCCGGGATTTCAAGTCCGCGGATCCCGTCCAATGTCAGATTGTTCATCGCGCTTGCGATCACATTGGCGTTGACGCCTCTCCTTTCCGGCCCGATCGAAAAGCGATTGGCGGACGCTCCGCCAACCGTCGTGATCTTGATCCTTGCGTCGGAATTGACAATTGGCGCATTGATCGGGTTTCTGGGCCGGACTTACTTTGGTGCTCTCGAAACTTTGGGTTCGGCGATTGCGACCTCAATCGGGCTGTCGAGTCCGCTTACGGCGTCGACGGATCAAAACGAGCCCTTGCCGTCCATCGTCGCCTTGATCACGCTTGGCGCGACAATGCTCTTTTTCCTGTCCGACCTACATTGGGAGGTTCTGCGCGGCTTGATCGCATCCTATGAGGCGCTCCCGGTGTCAGGTGATTTCGACCCGCAACTCGACCTTGTGCAGGTTAGCGATCGCCTATCCAAATCATTCATTCTCGCGCTTCAAATCAGCAGCCCGTTCATCGTCTATTCGCTGCTCGTTAATCTCGCAATCGGATTGGCGGCCAAGTTGATCCCGCAAATACCCATCTACTTTGTCACGGTCCCGGGCGTGGTCGCGGGAGGATTATGGCTCTTCTACGCAACTTGCACCAAATTCCTGGAGTTCTTCATTGCCGGCTTCTCAGCCTGGCTTTCGACAGGCTGAGACGGATGATGCGGTTTGAGGCATAATTTCGCATCCCGGATTTTCGACGATCCTCGTCGGCGCGGTCGCCGACAAGGACAGGCACGAGAGCGGTCGTCGCCGAGCGGTTGGAGCGCCGGATCATGAATCCGCGGCTTGGCAAGATGCGGCGCGTGCTTGCTGTGCAGACCTTGCTCGAGCGGCTGGCGGATTGGCGACTGCGAGACCTCGAAAGCCAAGCGCGCGCTCTACAGGATCAGCGTCGCGAACTCGTCAGGTTTTTGGACGGCGAGTCGGCCTTTACCGGACTTTTCGCGGCGGCGGCGCTGCGCCGGGTGGAGAGTCTCGAAGGCCTGTGCGAAGCGCTCCGCAAGGAAAGGGAAGCGCAAGCGCTCCGACGGCTCGAAGAGCGCGGCCGTATGCGTCGGGCGGAGCGGACCGCTTATGCGCTCGAAGCCGAAGCCCGCGAAATGGAGGAGGCCGATCAGCGCGCCGAGGCGATAGAGCGCGCAGTCAATCGTCGCGCATAAGGCTCCGGCAAGTTTGATCGGCCATCTTGCGCAGGCGTTTCTCTCATAGGTGACCAGCGCATGTCGATTAATCCGGTTTCGGATATTGTTCTCGATGTGGCTAACGCCGCAGATCCGGCCCAGTCTCTTGCCGCTTCAGAAAGATTGGCGCAACTCCGCCCCTTGGATCAGGCGACCGATTGTTGCTTTTCGGCTGCCCTGGGGGCGGCGAAAGCTGCAGGCGGCGCCAGCGCCGACGCTCAAGCAGGCCTGCTCAGCCAAATATCGGTGATGGGTGTCAAATCCGGTCGGACTCACGCCGCGGTCGATGGCCGTACAAAGGCCTACAAGGGCTTGGAGCAACTCGTTTTGCAACGCATGG
>CAWESJ010000189.1:0-5759 GCA_963811015.1 uncultured Alphaproteobacteria bacterium
GACGCATCGTGGTCGAATCCGGCCGCCGCTTGCCGCCGATCTTGATAGACCAGGGCCTGAAGGACCAGTTTCTCGAGCGCGAATTGCATCCGCATCTCTTCGAGGCGGCCTGCGTGAAAGCCGGGCAGAAGCTGACGCTTCGCCGCCATGAAGGCTACGACCACGGGTATTATTTCATTTCGACTTTTGTCGCGGACCATATCGCGCATCACAAGGCGATCCTTGGCTGAGTCGGAGCCGCAAGCGGATCGAGATGGTCCGGCGCCCTCGCTCGGCGCCTTTGCGCCAGATCCTTGCCTCGGCCGTCGCCGCCCAGCATCCGGGCGATGGCGTCGGCGACGACGGCCGCGCCATCTTCTTTGGCGATTCGCGCCGCCACGGCGGCGGCGTTGGCGATCATGTCGGCGGCGAGCAATTCTCTGATCATGCCGACCGCCCGCTCTACGGTGAACCGTTTGAGGTCCAGGCGCCTTGCGACGCCCAGCTTGACCAGGCGCTCAGCATTGTCCCCTTGGTCGGCGTCATAGGGGCAGACCAGTTGAGGGCGACCCGCCCGCATGGCCTGTCCCACCGTCCCGACGCCGCCGTGGTGGATGACGGCGGCCGCGTGCGGGAAGATGAGAGAGTGCGGCGCATAGCCGGCCACGAACACATTCGAGCTGGCGAGACGCTGCTGCCGCGCCTCTTCGTGGGCGCCGACCAACAGCACGGCGCGCATGCCAAGACGCTGGGCCGCCGCCGCCGCTTTGTCGTAGAAATCGCCAGCCGCGTGGTTCAACAAACTGCTGAGGCCGAACACGAGCGGGGCGGGACCTTCGGCCAGAAAGCGCGCTAGGGATTGGCTTAGACCGGCCGCTCCGCCCGCTTCGCTGTCGTAAAAGCTGAAGCCGACGACGCTGGCCCTCTTTGGCGCATCGGCAGGCGCGGCGGCCAGGGACGGCGAAAAAAGGCCGGCGACCCAGTCGGCGTAGAGCGGCTCGCTGAGCATTTCGTCGCCGCGCACAGGCGGCAGGCCGAGCCTGTCGCGAAACTGGCTCACGCCGCGTGTGAGCCGCCGAAGACGGATCTGTCCAAGCGCAAACACCAGCTTCACGCCGCGCGGTCCGAGCAGTCGGTGGACCGCCGGCAGCCAGGGCGCCTCGAGTATCACCGGAGGATCTACCGTCGACATGAAGCAGGCGGGAGACAACAGCAGAGTGACGGAAGGCAGGCCGAGCTTCGCCTGGGCCAAGCGCGCTACAATAGAGAAGCTCGCCGCGACCAGCAGGTCGGCTCTGGCCATAAGGGTAAGCAAGTCGGCGTAGGTTTCCTCGATATAGGGCGTGATCCACGTCCCAGTGATTGCGGCGGTGGCCGACTTCCCGAGATCGGCGGCCAGTTGGCAGGGCGCGCGCCCGCTGTCGGCGGAGATCTGCGTTTGGCTGGGGCGGATGGCGGCGAAGGCCAGCCCTTCAGCCTCGACCTTCGAGCGGTATTCCTCGGCCCCGGCGACCACGGCGTCAAAGCCTCGGGCCCGCAAAGCCAGGGCCACCGCGATGAACGGATGAAGGTCGCCCAGAGAGCCAATAGGTGTGAGGATAATCCGTTTTCTGGTGCGGTCCAAAACTACTGTGTGGGCGAATTGGTTTGACATCGAAATCGGCAGTCTGCCAGGGGCGAGGCGTCAAAAATAATTTTGCGCGCGTTCTATTTTGACCGTCGCGCTTATTGGGGCGCAAGCCCCAAAATTGAATTATAGAGTTTTACCATTCTAAGAAAAGGGCCGATGTGGCGTTTGGCGCTGTTAGTTAGCGACGCCGGCATCGACGCTCGCCCGACCCGCAGTACCACAGGTTGCAAGATCGGCCCTTGGCGCGCGGCTTTAAGCGCCCGTCCCCCGGCTGACGCACATGGCCATGCGACTTTTGCGACGAAGGTTGATGCGTTTGCAAGGATCGCGACCTGTTCGCGACGTCGGAATCAACGATGACTTGATCGATCGACTCGCAAAATGCGCCGCGCGCGCTCTATAATTTTGGCGCGCCAAGGCGCCATTTTGCGATCTCCATCGGGCTGAGCATCCGCGGACCGTCGGACGAACCGTGTTCGGCGGCGCGGACGAGATCCGGGCTGACGCCCATCGCCGCGGCGTAGCGCTGGAGCGCCGCCGCCATTCTGCCATCGTCGAACCGGCGCTGGCGCGGGCCGGCGAAACCGGAGGGATCGCCGGACTCGTAGGCGAACATGCGGTGAAGCGCGACTTTGCTGTTGCGTGGAACAATGCGCTTTTTCGCGCCCATGAGCGCGTAGACGCAAGCCGAAAAGCAGCTTCCGCCGGCAAAGCGATGGCCGCCATTATCGACGCGCCCAACCATGGCGGCGGCGCCCATCCGGCGAAACGCCTTGCCGAGCTCCATAGCGGCGACCACTTTGCCGCCAGGCGAATTGATCAGCACCAGAACGCCTGAACTGGAGCCTGAAAGGTTCTGGCGGAAAAAATCGACGAAGTCGGCCGGCGTCCTGTTGGTGATCTCGCCTTCGGCGGCGATCACTTGCGGGCAAGAACCGCCGCCGCATCCGCGGCTCGCGGCCAACCGGAAGGACATCGCGTCCTCGGCGCCGGCCGCCGGCGCGAATGCAAGCAGAGCCAGAACCTGGATCAGGAGCATGAGGCGGGGCACGGGGAGCCTATCGCTGAACAAGAAAGCATTGGACACGTCTCGCGTCGAGAGGGCGGGGCGCCGGCATGGTCCAACACGCGCGCCTGAAGAACAAGCCCGAAGCAAAGGCCGCAGCATGCCCGGCCTTATAAAGACTGGCCGCGGCAAGGCAAGGTCTCGGCAGGGAGGAAGGCCGCAGGCCATGGGCGGCGATCGCCCGGAAAAAGATCGATAAGGCGGGGCTCTTGCGCGCTCGTTCCGACAGACGTCGCCTGGATAGCGCCGCCGCGGCCGATGCCGGCGCCTCCGCCCGTCACAGGCGCGGGTCGGTCGCGCCGCGCCGCCAGAAATCCCATTCACCAATGAAATCGACTTCGGCAATGAGAACTTCGGCAATGAGATTGGCGGTCGTCGGCGCGACGTCCAGCGTCGGCTCAACCAGCGCGACTTGCGGTTGCGCCGCCGCATCGGCGGGCGGCTCGATGGGCGCAGCGGCTGGCTCCAGCCGAGTCATTGCCGGCGCGGACGCTGCGCCTTGGAACAGCCGCGTCGGCCCAATTCCGTCCCTCGCCGCAAAGCCGCGAGCGACAGGCCGGCAGCCGCTCTCGCCCATGGCGCCGTCGAGATCAAGCCGGCGACGGGAATGCGCCTTTGTCCACGAAAGTCCCAAAAGGAGGGAAGAAGCGCCAAAGCACGCGTAAATGGCGTTCATATATTCGATATAGGCCTTGCCTTGCGCCTCCCAGGCGTCAAGCAAAGGGCGGGCGTCAAGCAAAGAGAAAGCGTTGGCGGCCGCATCGCGGCATGAAAGGGCGCCGACCTGCAGGGAGCGCGCCGCTTCCAAAGGCGGCCGCCGCTCGGCGTGGCGCATGTCCATCAGCAGTCTCCTTCAGCCCTCGACGGGCTCGGCCGCGGCGCCGAAAAAGGGCCGCAGCGCCCCTGGTTTCAAAATTCCCGCCCGGCGTCCTTCGGCGGCTCGGCGCCGGCCGCCGCGCTTTCTATTTGGCGAATTCATGAAGGATTGGCGGGACGCGCGGAGCGGGACTTTAAGCCATGCAGGATGTTTCGCCGCACGCCCCGATGTCAAGGCTTCGGCGTCGCGATCACGGCGCGCCGGGGGCAGGCGGCGCCCTGCGCGAATCAAGCGCCAAGCCTATATGATCGCGAGCCGGCCGTTGATGGCGCGGGGTTTCAGGCCTATCCTCAGGCGCGCAATCGGCAAGCGAGGAGAGCAGCGATGAACGACGTCGTCATACGCACACCGATGCAATATCTCGACAAGGCCAATAGCGCGCTGCGCGACCTTGGCCTTATGCCGGCCAAGCTTGAGGATGCGCCGATCAACGCGCTGCTGGAGCGGATCTCGGATCTTGAGCCGGACAAGATCGCCGTCATCGCCAAGACGCTCGGGCAGGGCTCCCTGTTCAACGAGGTCGTGCGCGAAGAAACCTCGGCCATGTCGATCGGCCAGCGCTATCAGGACATCGCGCGAAGCTTCAACTCGATCCGGGACGACGCCAAGACGATGGTCGATCAGCTCGAGGACGGCAAGATCGACCTGTTCGAGCGCGTGAACAATGTCTGGATGAAGGTTTCGCGCGGCGACATCGCCGACCGTTTCGACAAGATCAAGGCGACCTATCTGGAGGTCACTTCGGCGACGAAGGACCAAATCCAGCGCGAAACGACGATCCTCGAGGCCTATCGCGATTATCGCGGCGCGCTGAAACAGGCTGAAGTGCTGGCGCTCGAGGTTTTGAAGTCCGCCGAGGCCAGGCTCGAGGCCGCCAAGGCGGAACTCAATTCAGCGTCCGACCGGCTGGTGAATTTCAGCGGCTCGGAACCGGCCGAGCGGGCCAAGCTCGAGCTCGAGCGCGACGAGCATTTGCGCCGAACCCAGGACGCCGACAAACGCTATCAGATCGCCAAGGATCTCGCCGACAACATGACGATCGGCTACAATACGACCGAAGTGATCATGGCGCGGCTGATGCAGACGACCAACGCCAAGGAGCGGGTCTATCAGCAATCGGTCAGCTTTTTTTCAACCAATGACAGCGTTCTGACCGCGCTCAAGGCCTCCTTCACGGGCCTCTTCGGCCTGCACGAGTCGACGCAGACCCTTGAGGCGTTGAAGGAGGGCATGTCGAAAAGCATCGAGGTTCTCGCCGAAGTCGGCGGCAAGGTGCAGGAGGCGGCGGTGCGGAGCGGCTATGGCCCGACCGTTCGGGCCGATGCGGTGAAGAAGCTTGTCGACAGCGTCATCTCCTTCCAGGAGCGTTCGCTGGGAATCGTCGACGAGATGCGCGATTTGGCGACCAAGAACTCCGCCGAGATCCGCGACGCGGTCGAGGCGGGCAACCGCCGCATCGCCAAGCTCGTGAGCGAAGGCAAGGCGCTTCCGCTCGATGGCTGAGGCGACGGCCCCGGCCTCCGCAGGCCTCGCCGCGCCGCCGCCGGGGCGGACCAAGCTCGACGACCTCATGCTGTCGATGGACGTGGTCGACACGCTTCGCCATCAGGAGGCCTTCGTCGCGCGCGAGCTTGACGAAGAGCAGCGCGAAAAAGAGCTGATCGACCGGCTTCGCAAGATCTATCGCGATCAGGGCATAGACGTCCCCGACCGAATCATCGCGGAGGGCGTGAAGGCCCTCAAGGAGAGCCGGTTCGTCTACAAGCCTTCGCCGCCGAGCCTCGCGGTCACTTTGGCGCGGCTGTGGATCGCGCGCGGGCGGATCGGCGGCGGTCTCGCCGGCCTCCTCGGCGCGATCGGCGCGATCTGGATGGGCTATTATGTCTTCATCGATCGCCCCGCCCGGCTCGAGGCGGAGCAGGCCAGGACGGAGCTCGCTCTGACCTTGCCGAAATCGCTCGACGCGTCTTACGCGGCGGCGTCGGGGGAGGCGAAAACCGCCGCCGCCCGCGCCAAGGCCGACCAGCTCGCCGCCGACGGGCGCGCCGCGCTCGCGCGCCAGGACGCCGCCGAGGCCAAGGCCGCCGTGGCGGCGCTCGACCAGCTTCAGGCCGACCTGCGCCGCAGCTATGCGATCATGATCGTCAATCGCCCGGGTGAGGCGAGCGCCGTTTTCCGCATTCCCAACCGCAATGTCGGCGCGCGCA
>CAWESJ010000190.1:0-8137 GCA_963811015.1 uncultured Alphaproteobacteria bacterium
GTGACGCAACAGGTCGAGACGCGCCGAAACGCGCTTTTTCGCGGCTTCGACGCCAAGATCATGCGGCAAGGTGACGACAATCGGTTTCGACATGGCGCGCCTCCAAACTCACCCCCATGTATACGCTCTCGGCGCAAGCCGAAAGAGCGGCGGCGCGCTGATTCGTCGCGAAATCCATCCCCCTCTTGTTTTGGCGCGGGGCCGCGATGATGTAGACTACGGCAAGCTCCAGTCCGCCATCGCCGAAGGGAAGCAATCATGCCGCCTGCCGCAAATCCTTCGCACGCGCCTACCGTCACGCTCCAGGTTGAAGGCATGGCCTGCTCGTCCTGCGCGGAGCGGGTCGAGAAGGCGATCCGCGCCGCGCCGGGCGTCGCGTCAGCCTCGGTCGATCTCTCGGGCAAGCGCGCGGTCGTCGCCTTCTCCGGGCCGCCGCGAATCGAGGCGGTCATCGCCGCGATCGGCGAGGCCGGTTACGAGGCCACGATCTAAAGCCCGGCTTAGAGGGCGTTCCGATTGGACGGACTCGTCCAATCGATAAGAAGTCGCTCCAGATCAATAAGTTGGAGCATGTTCTCATGAGACGTCGGATATATCCGATGTCCAAATATCGAAAAAGTCAGTCAACTTTTTTCGGAACATGCGCCAAGGCGCGCGCTGCGGCGGCGGGGGCGGCCTCCGGCAGGGCTCCGCCTTCGCTTGAAGGATGAACCAATGTCTACTGTCTCCACCGGTGCAAAACGTCCCGTTTCCGTGAGCCTTCGCGTCGAGGGCATGGAATGCGCGTCTTGCGTGGCGCGGGTCGAGAAGGCGCTTCGCGCCGCGCCCGGCGTCGCTTCCGCCTCGGTCAATCTCGCGACGAATCGGGCCGACGTGACCTTCGCCGGCTCCCCCGACATTGCGGCGGCCGTCGCCGCGATCGGCAAGGCTGGCTATGGGACCGGGATGGAGACCGCGCGGTTCAATATCGAAAAATTGAGCTGCGCGTCTTGCGTCAACCACGCCGAGAAAGCCTTCAAAAGCGTGGCCGGCGTCGTCGAGGCCAATGTCAATCTCGCCGCCAAGACCGGGACGGCGCGCTTCGTCAGCGGCGCGACCACCCCCGAGGCGCTCGCCAAGGCTGTGTCCGCGGCGGGCTATCCGACGCATGAAATCGCGCCGGACGCCGCCGCGCGGCCGCACGCGCATGGAGCGGAGGCTGACGGCCTCGTTCGCTCGCTGATCCTCGCCCTTGTCCTGACCGCGCCGGTCTTCGCGCTCGAGATGGGCGGCCATGTTTTTCCGGCCTTCCATCATTTCGTCATGGCGACGATCGGGATGCAGGCCAGCCGGACGATCCAGTTCGTCCTCACCGCCCTCGTTCTCTTTGGTCCCGGGCGGCGCTTCTTTGCGTCCGGGTTTCCGGCGCTATGGCGCGGCGCGCCGGAAATGAACGCGCTGGTCGCGCTCGGCTCCGGCGCGGCTTTCGCCTATTCCGCTCTGGTCACCTTCGCGCCGCATCTGTTTCCGGCCGGAACGTCGCATGTCTATTTCGAATCGGCCGCCGTGATCGTGAGCTTGATCCTGCTCGGCCGCAGCCTCGAGGCGCGCGCCAAGGGCCGGGCGGGCGCGGCGATCGAGCGCCTGATTGGCCTCAAGGCCAAGACCGCTTGGACGTTGCGAAACGGCGCCTTGGTCGAAATCCCTCTCGATGAGGTTTCCGTCGGCGACATTGTTCTCGTCAAGCCGGGCGAAAAAGTGCCCCTCGACGGGCAGGTGGTCGAAGGTTCGTCCTATGTCGATGAATCGATGCTCACCGGCGAGCCCGCGCCTGTCGCCAAGAGCGTCGGCGCGGAGGTGGTGGGCGGAACCATCAATGCGACCGGAAGCTTTTCCTTCCGGGTCGAGAAGACCGGCGCCGACACCGCGCTGGCGCGGATCATTCGCATGGTCGAGGAGGCGCAAGGCGCCAAGCTGCCGGTTCAAGCCCTGGTGGACAAGGTGACCGCATGGTTCGTCCCGGCGGTGATGGTGGTGGCGGCCTTCACATTCGCACTCTGGCTTTGGCTCGGGCCGGCTCCGTCCTTGAGCTATGCGTTGATCCAGATGGTGGCCGTGCTGATCATCGCCTGCCCCTGCGCCATGGGTCTCGCGACGCCGGTGTCGATCATGGTCGCGACCGGCCGCGCGGCGGAACTTGGCGTTCTCTTCCGCAAAGGGGACGCTTTGCAGACGCTTTCGGGCGTCGCGGCGATCGCCTTGGACAAGACCGGGACGATCACCAAGGGCCGCCCCGAGCTCACCGATTTTCTCGTCGCCCCTGGTTTTGAACAGGGCGAGGTCCTGGGCCTTGTCGCGGCCGTCGAGGCGCGCTCCGAGCATCCGGTCGCGCGCGCCCTTGTCGCCGCCGCCGAAGCGGAGGGCGCGACGCGCAAGCTTGCGGGCGAGGAAGCGAGCCTTGAGCCCGTTGGTCCGACGCAGGACAAGCCTAAGTGGTGGCGGCTCTTCGCCGCGCGCGGGGCCGAGCGCAATGGCGAGGGGGCGAAGAAATTCGCCGCCAAGCCCGGCCTCGGCGTCGAGGCCGAAGTCGATGGGCGCCGCGTCGCGGTGGGGGCCGATCGCTTCATGGCTGCGCTGGGCGTTGACGTCGCGGGTTTCGCGGAGGCGGCTGCGCGCTTCGGCGAGGCGGCGAAATCGCCGCTTTACGCCGCCATTGACGGGAGGCTCGCGGCCCTGATCGTCATCGCCGACCCAATCGCGCCGGGCGCGCGGCAGGCGGTCGCGGCGTTGCGCGGGCAGGGGCTCGAAATCCTCATGGTCACGGGGGACAATAGGCGCGCGGCGGAGGCCGTCGCCAAAGCGGTCGGGATCGATCATGTCGTGGCGGAGGTCCTTCCCGAGGGCAAGATCGCGGCGCTGGATGAGCTTCGCGCGCGGCGCGGCGCGATCGCCTTTGTCGGCGACGGCATTAATGACGCGCCGGCGCTGGCCAAGGCCGATGTTGGGCTTGCGATTGGCGGCGGCACGGATGTCGCGATCGAGGCGGCGGACGTCGTGTTGATGGGTGGAGATCTCGCCGGCGCGGCCACGGCTGTGGCGCTGAGCCGTCTCACCATGCGCAACATCAAGCAGAATCTGTTCTGGGCCTTCGCCTATAACATCATCTTGATACCCGTCGCCGCGGGCGTGCTTTATCCCGCTTTCGGCATTCTTCTGTCGCCCATGCTGGCGGCAGGCGCCATGGCCTTCTCCTCGGTCTTCGTCGTGACCAACGCGCTGCGGCTGCGGCGCTTCGCGCCGGTTTGGCGGGGCGGCGCGGCGCCGGCTGAACAGCGCGCGTTGGCGCATGCGCATGCGCATGCGGAATAGGGCGGGGGGCGTGGCGACGGGGCTCGGCCGATTGAGGATGCGATCGTGGAAAAGGAAACGAAGGCCAACTTCATTGAGGACAAATGCCCGCGTTGTGGTGGTACCGGGGCCGAACCTGATCAATCGCATGTACCACGCCGCGTGGCCGACGACCCAATTTCCGGGGAACCCCGATTTCAGGTGAGCGCCGACCTCTGCCGCCATTGCGGGGGAAGCGGTCAGCATCCAAAGGGGAAGTAAGCGGCTTTGTATCAAATTTTCAAAGACTTTTCTGGGCCTAACGCCACCGCAATAGCTGCCATAGCAGCCGTTTCTGTCACAGCATATTTCGCGTGGCATCAAAAGAGCATCGCTAAAGAGCAAGCGGGACATGCCAGGGAAAAGCTACGTCACGATCTTTATGAGAGGCGCTATCGTGTATTCGAGGCAGCGCGGAAGCTTTTATGTGAGATTGCAGTTCATAGAACCGCTTCAGAAGACGATCTACGTTCGTTCGTGATAGGCACAGACGATGCAGTGTTCCTATTTGATGATGCCCTATCTGGTCAGCTTGTCGAGATACGCAATCGTGCTCAGAAACTGCAATCGCTTGAACGTCTGATGGAGCCAATGCCTGTGGGCACGACAAGGACGGACTTTGTAAATCAGGGCGACGAGCAATATACGTGGCTCGTCCAACAGCTAGATGGGTTGGTGGATAAATTCAAACCATTCCTAAAACTTGAGGATTGCCGTATGAGATAATCTGTCCGACTAGGTAAAATCAAAAATGTGAGCGACGATGAGCGCCCAAGAACCTTCTGGCGAGCAGAGACTGCGCTGGCACTGGCTCTGGTTCCTTCCCCTTTGCCTGATGGTGCTATTGGTGGTCGAACTGCATACGGCCACTTTTGCCTTTACAATTCTGAAACTGGGCTACCACCGTTGGACTTGGGGTGGCTTGATCTCGCCCTCGGCTGCCTTTTGTCTCACCGTGATTGCTATTTCAATTTGGTGGCCAATTCTAGGACTTTTGTTTATAGCACTACTCGTTAAATCCGCCGATAAACTGCAGGTGGGCCAGCAGTGGCTTTATTCTGTGTTGCTCATTATCGGGATATTTCTGCTTCCTTTTCTCACCGAGGCGCTGATGTGGGGATCATTTCCGTTCATCATCGACGATGAAGGCGCTTCACGATTGAGGATGATTCCTTTCATTCCGTGGCCGGGCGGCCATTTCGGCGAATATTAACCGCCCCCCAAGTGCTGGATTTAACAATTACACACCAGGAAGACGGCTCATGTCCGCTCGCCAATGCCGCCGCAATTCAGTTCGAAGCGCGCCCCTTTTTCGAATGGATAGGACCGGCCGGCGCTTTGTGCTAACTGGCGGCGGTCACAGGGTTCCTCGCGGTCCCTCTTCCGACCCCGCTTTGGCGCGCGTGATGCCCCCGCGCCGCCAGCGCCTTCGCAGGACATCGTCATGCCGACCGAGCTTCGCCGCGCCGCAAGGGCGCTTATTTCCGTTTCCGACAAGACCGGCCTTGTGGAGTTCGCGCGCGGCCTCGCGGCTCTCGGCATTGAGCTGGTCTCGACCGGCGGCACGCGCAAGGCGCTGGCCGAGGCCGGACTCGCGGTCATGGAGGTTGCGGATCTGACCGGCTTTCCCGAGCTCCTCGACGGGCGGGTCAAAACCCTGCATCCGAAAGTCCATGGCGGCCTTCTGGCGATCCGCGGCAATCCCGAGCACGAGGCCGCGATGCTCGCGCATGGGCTCGCGCCGATCGATCTTCTTGTCGTCAATCTCTATCCTTTCGAGGCGACAATCGGCCGGGGCGCCGATTTCGCCGACTGCATCGAAAATATCGACATAGGCGGGCCGGCGATGATCCGGGGCGCTGCGAAGAACTTCGCCGACGTCGCGGTCGTGGTCGATGTCGCCGATTACGGCCCGCTCCTCGCGGAATTGAAGGCGCAGGGCGGCGCCACCAGCATAGAGCTGCGCCGGACCCTGGCGCAAAAGGCCTTCGCCCGCACTGCCGCCTATGATGCCGCGATCTCGAACTGGTTCGCCGAGGCGATCGGCGAGCCCGCGCCGGCCTATCGCGCCTTTGGCGGCAGGCTCGCCGAGGCTTTGCGCTATGGCGAAAATCCGCATCAGACAGCGGCTTTCTATCTCTCGCCGCAAAGCCGCCATGGCGTCGCGACGGCGCGCCAAATTCAAGGCAAGCAGCTGTCCTACAATAATGTCGGCGACACTGACGCCGCCTTCGAGCTCATCGCCGAATTTGACCCGACCCGCACGGCCGCCGTCGCCATCATCAAGCACGCCAATCCTTGCGGCGTCGCCGAGGCCGCGACCCTGCGCGAGGCCTATGAGCTGGCGCTGCGCTGCGATCCGGTGTCCGCCTTCGGCGGGATCGTCGCGCTCAATCGCAAGCTCGACACCGAGGCGGCGGCGGAGATCGTCAAGATCTTCACCGAGGTCATCATCGCGCCCGACGCCGATGACGCGGCGATCGAGATTGTCGCGACCAAGAAGAACCTGCGCCTGCTTCTGACAGGAGGCTTGCCTGATCCCCGCGCGGCGGGCCTCGCCTATCGCCCGGTCGCGGGCGGCATGCTGGTCCAGGGCCGCGATAACGCCGTCGTGGACGACATGAATTTGCGCGTCGCGACCAAGCGGGCGCCGAGCGAGGCGGAATGGCGCGATCTCAAATTCGCCTTCCGCGTCGCCAAGCATGTGAAGTCGAACGCCATCGTCTACGCCAAGGGGCGCGCGACGGTCGGGATCGGCGCCGGGCAGATGAGCCGCGTCGATTCCTCGCGGATCGCGGCGATGAAGGCCGCCGATGCGGCGGCGGCGGGATCGGCGGAGAGTCTCGCCAAAGGGTCGGTCGTCGCCTCGGACGCGTTTTTTCCCTTCGCCGACGGGTTGCTCGCCGCCGCCGAAGCCGGCGCGACGGCGGTCATTCAGCCGGGCGGCTCGCTGCGCGACGACGAGATCGTCAAGGCCGCCGATGCCGCTGGGCTCGCCATGGTAATGACCGGGGTCCGGCATTTTCGTCACTGAAACGCAAGCGCTACGGCGCGTGCGCCCAGTCACCGCCTGTTCATCTCAAACTCGCCATAGTCCCATTCCAAAAGGGTAGGTCCGCTCTGGCGTTAAGCTGCGGGAAACCTTCTGGCGTTAGGGTTCACGACGTTTTCGGAGGCGAGAAAATGCGTATCAGCTCCACCGAGAGGATTGAAGGGGGACGCGTCCTTTACGCGATCGGCAAGATCAAGGCGGCTTCCGCCTGGCATGCCGCGACCGTCGCGCCCATGCGGGACGATTGGCGCGAGCGCGCCTTGCGCGAGCTCATCCGCAGGGCCGAGGAGGTCGACGCCGACGCGATCATCAGCCTGGATTACGAGACCGATGGCGTGCCGGTCGAAGGGACCGGCGTGCTGCTCGAGCGCATTCTCGCCACCGGAGTCGCGGTCAAGCTTTCCTGCGCCGCCTGACGCGGCTTTAACAAACGGGCCAGCCCACGTGTTCGGGCCGAGGCCAAAGCGGGACCGGTGATCATTTGGTCCGGTCATCGAACCGCCGGCGCGCCTCCTCGATCGCGGCCATGTGAGCCTGCGCCCAGTGACCGAGCCCTAAGACGGGCTCGCGGAGCGAGCGGCCGAGATCCGTCAATTCATAATCGACTCGCGGCGGAATTGTCGGAAACACGGTTCGCGTCACCAGGCCGTCGCGCTCCAGCCCCTTGAGGGTGAGCGTCAGCATCCGCTGCGAGATGCCGCCGACCATGCGCTTGATCTCGTTGAAGCGGCGCGGCCCGTCCCCCAAAAGCATCACGATCAGCACGCTCCATTTGTCGCCGATGCGGGCCAGAACCTGACTCACTTTTCGGCAGTCAACATGGACCAGCGCATCGGGGCCGCGCGCCTCGGGGTCGGTCACCTCTTTGTGCTTTAGGACCAAAAATGTGCCTCCTTGCGCGTGTTAACGGAAGTGACGTATTTAGTGCAGGTTACAAATTTATACCAATGGAGACCTGAATGAAGCTCCTGCACATCGATTTGAGCATTCTCGGCGCGCATTCCGTCAGTCGGCCCATCGGCGCGGCGGTGGTGGACAGGCTGCGCCGGCAAAGCCCCGACCTCGCCGTGACCTATCGCGATCTGGCCGCTGCGCCGCTTCCGCATTTTTCGCCCGCGAGCGCGCCCGTCGCCCATCCCCTCTCGGCGGCCGCGAATGGCGTGGATCCCGCCGTGATCCTGGACCAAAAAGCGAGCCAAGAGGCGCTCGACGAATTTCTGGCCGCCGATGTCGTGGTGATCGGGGCGCCGATGCATAATTTCACCATACCCAGCCAGCTGAAGGCTTGGATCGACCGCATTCTCGTGCCGGGCAAAACCTTCGCCTACACGCCCGAGGGACCCAAGGGGTTCGCCGGAGACAAGCGTGTGATCATCATCGTCTCGCGCGGCGGGCTTTATGGTCCGGACGCGCCCTTCGCAGCGGCCGAGCATGGGGAATCCTATCTTCGCACGGCCCTGGGCTTCATCGGGATCGTTGATCCCGAAATCATCCTCGCCGAAGGCGTCAATAGCGGACCCGAGCAGCGCAACGCGGCGCTGGAAGGCGGCTTGCAGGCGGCCGCGACCCTGCGCGCGGCCTAGATCTTCAATCTAGCCGACGCGTCCTATCTCGGCGCCGCCGCAGAATTGACCGATTGCGGAAGGCGTCGACCTCGTCGCCGAAATGCTCGCGGGTCAAGGGATCGATCACGGCGACCGGCGCCGTTACGACCAGGCT
>CAWESJ010000191.1:0-14653 GCA_963811015.1 uncultured Alphaproteobacteria bacterium
AGGCCAAGCCGGTGACGACGCCGATCTGGTCCTCCGTCTCAGCCTCGCCATAGCGATATTTCGGCACGCCGAGGAAATCGGCGAGATTAACTTCGGTGATCGCGACGTCCTTGGCTTTGTCGGTCAGGATCTGCTTGACCGCCTTGCGCGCCAGCTTCGACAGCTCCCGCTCCAGATTGCGGACGCCGGCCTCCCGCGTATAGCGCCGGATCATCAGGATGAGGCCGCCGTCGTCGATTGACCATTCCTTGGGTCCGAGGCCATGCTTTTTGAGCGCGGCCGGGATCAGATGGCGGCGCGCGATCTCGACCTTCTCATCTTCCGTATAGCCGGCGATGCGAATGATCTCCATGCGGTCCATGAGAGGCGCCGGGATGTTCAACGTATTCGCCGTGGTCACGAACATCACATTCGACAGATCGTAATCGACCTCGAGGTAATGGTCATTGAACGAGTGGTTCTGCTCGGGATCGAGGACCTCCAGCAAAGCCGAGGACGGGTCGCCGCGAAAATCCATCCCCATCTTGTCGATCTCGTCGAGCAGGAATAGCGGGTTCGAGCTCTTCGCCTTGCGCATCGACTGGATGATCTTGCCCGGCATGGAGCCGATATAGGTGCGCCTGTGGCCGCGGATTTCAGCCTCGTCGCGCACGCCGCCGAGCGACATGCGGACGAATTCACGCCCCGTCGCCTTGGCGATCGACTTGCCGAGCGAGGTCTTGCCGACGCCAGGCGGGCCGACGAGGCACAGGATCGGGCCGGTCAGCTTGTTCGCGCGGCTCTGCACCGCGAG
The DNA here is from genome assembly GCA_963811015.1 of uncultured Alphaproteobacteria bacterium. Lineage (GTDB taxonomy): Bacteria > Pseudomonadota > Alphaproteobacteria > Rhizobiales > Beijerinckiaceae > Methylocapsa. Next base: position 794 of record CAWESJ010000191.1, read on the forward strand.
ATATTCGATGATGCGCTCTTTGACCTTGTCGAGGCCGAAATGCTCGCTGTCGAGCACTCTTCGGCGACATGCAGATCCTTCTTGACCTTGGAGCGCTTGTTCCACGGAATCGAAAGCAGCCAATCGAGGTAATTGCGCACGACCGTGGCTTCCGCCGACATTGGCGACATCTGGCGCAATTTTTTCAATTCGCGCGACCGCCTTGTCGCGCGCCTCCTTGGAGAGCTTGGTCGTCTTGATCCGCTCGTCGATCTCGGCGAGGTCGTCCTTGCCGTCCTCGTCGCCAAGCTCCTTCTGGATGGCCTTCATCTGCTCGTTGAGGTAATATTCGCGCTGGGTCTTCTCCATCTGGCGCTTGACCCGCGTGCGGATGCGCTTCTCGACTTGGAGAACCGAAATCTCGCTCTCCATCAGGGCCAGGCACTTCTCGAGCCGCTTGGCGACGGAGAAGGTCTCGAGCACGGCCTGCTTGTCGGCGATCTTGACGGCGAGATGCGAAGCGATCGTGTCGGCGAGCTTCGCATAGTCGTCGATCTGGGCGACGGCGGCGACGACCTCCGGCGAAATTTTCTTGTTGAGCTTCACATAGCCTTCAAACTCGGCGACGACCGAGCGCGCCAGCGCTTCGACCTCGACCTTGTCGATCGGCTCGTCGGCGATCGCCTCGGCGTCGGCCTCGTAGAAATCATCCGTGCGCGTATAGCCCTGCACCTTGGCGCGAACCTGGCCTTCGACGAGAACCTTCACCGTTCCGTCCGGCAGCTTCAGGAGCTGTAGAACCGAAGCAAGCGTGCCGGTGGTGAAGATCGCGCCGGTCGCGGGATCTTCATCGGACGCGTTGATCTGAGTCGCGAGGAGGATGAGCTTGTCCGCCTTCATGACTTCCTCGAGGGCGCGAATCGATTTTTCGCGGCCCACGAAAAGCGGCACGATCATATGGGGAAAAACAACAATGTCGCGCAAAGGAAGCACGGGATAGCTGTCGATCGCGCCGGGGAGAACAGGCTCACGCTTCTGGGTCATTTTATTGTCCTATCTCGAAACGCGTTTCGATCTTTGGCGCGCAGGTGGCTGCTGGAAAGCGCCGCTCCAAAAAAACGGAGCGGCATGATTGCGGCGAGCTGAACGACTTTAGATGTTGCATGAATTCCAACAAGTGAGATGGCGATTTGCGCCTCTTGTTTCAAGCGGATGCGGCAAAGCGACAGGGGCGAGGCCTTCGCGGCGCCGAGCGAGGCGGCGCCGGCCTCTTGACGATGTCATATCGCGCGCAAATCCGCTCAAGCGCTTGCGCCGGTCTTCTCGTTGCGGTCCGCGTAGATATAGAGCGGACGCGACTTGCCCTCGACGACGTCGGGGCCGATGACCACCTGCTCGACGCTGTCGAGGCCGGGGAGATCGAACATCGTGTCGAGCAGGATGCCTTCCATGATCGAGCGCAATCCGCGCGCGCCGGTGCGCCGCTCGATCGCTTTCTTGGCGACCACATTGAGCGCCTCATCCTGGAAGGTGAGCTCGGTGTTCTCCATCTCGAACAGCCGCTGATATTGCTTCACCAAGGCGTTCTTAGGCTCGGTGAGAATTTTCTTCAGCGCCTCTTCGTCGAGGTCCTCAAGCGTCGCGATGACCGGAAGCCTGCCGACGAATTCCGGGATGAGCCCGAATTTCAGCAGATCCTCGGGCTCCACCTTGCGGAATATCTCGCCGGTCCGGCGCTCGTCGGGCGCCTGCACGGTCGCGCCAAATCCGATCGACGTGGTCTTGCCCCGCGTCGAGATGATCTTCTCCAGGCCGGCGAAAGCCCCGCCGCATATGAAAAGGATATTGGTCGTGTCGACCTGCAGGAACTCCTGCTGCGGGTGCTTGCGCCCGCCCTGCGGCGGCACCGACGCGACCGTGCCCTCCATGATCTTCAACAGGGCCTGCTGAACGCCCTCGCCCGACACGTCGCGGGTGATCGAGGGATTGTCGGATTTCCGCGAGATCTTGTCGATCTCGTCGATGTAGACGATCCCGCGCTGCGCCCTCTCGACATTATAGTCGGAAGCCTGGAGCAACTTCAAAATGATGTTTTCGACGTCCTCGCCGACATAGCCCGCCTCGGTCAGCGTGGTCGCGTCGGCCATCGTGAAGGGCACGTCGAGAATGCGGGCCAGGGTCTGGGCGAGCAGGGTCTTGCCCGAGCCGGTCGGGCCGATCAGCAGAATGTTCGATTTCGCCAGCTCGACGTCATTATGCTTGGTGGCGTGGTTGAGCCGCTTGTAATGATTGTGGACGGCGACCGAAAGCACCCGCTTGGCTTGCGGCTGGCCGATCACGTAATCATCCAGAACCTTGCAGATTTCCTTCGGCGTCGGGATGCCGTCGCGGCTCTTGACCAGAGAGGATTTGTTCTCCTCCCGAATAATGTCCATGCAGAGCTCAACGCATTCGTCGCAGATGAAAACCGTCGGACCGGCGATCAGCTTGCGCACCTCATGCTGGCTCTTGCCGCAAAACGAGCAATAGAGCGTGTTTTTCGCGTCACCGCCGCCGACCTTGGTCATGGATAGTCTCCGTAACGACCGCGGTTATGTGCGAACCCCGGTCATGCTGAGTGTTCTGGCGACATTAAGAATTGAGCAGAATAGAGCGACTCTCTAACCACGCCTGCCGGCGGATCCGCACACGAACCAGCCTTATTGTCCAACTCCGGCCCCGTTCTCCTTAGAAACTGCGCCCAGACCTCGAAATGCAACCATGTTCGCGCCGCTGAAGCAAGGCCCTGACGTTGCGAAACAGGGGCCCAATTCGACCAAGTCACGCCCCCGCAACATATTAACGTTAGGATTTCGCAACCCGATACGCCAATAGAATGCGCCTTGGACGCAGAGAAAAGCAAGACATGTGCCATTCTAGCGCATTTGGAATAAGCGGACGGCGCCCAACTCTCGGCGGCCTTATCTCGACGATAGACCGCGTCCGGGGCGCAACCGCCTTTTCGAAGGCGCATTCGCCGATCGAGCGCCTCCAATTCGCCTGAGCGCCGTCGCTCCGACCTGCCGCCATCCGCCGCTCAAAAAATCGGCAGAGCCGGACATCCAAGCTCATTTGCTCTCCGCCGCCTTTTCGGCCGCCGGAGAATCGTCAGGCCGCTTGAACCACACATGGTCCACGATGCCGAAGTCTCTCGCCTCCTCCGACGACATGAAATGGTCGCGGTCCAGCGTGTTTTCGATCGTGTCGTAATCCCGGCCCGTGTGCTTGACGTAGATCTCGTTCAGCCGCTTTTTGACCTTCATGATGTCTTCGGCGTGGCGGAGAATGTCCGAAGCCTGCCCCTGGAAGCCGCCGGAGGGCTGATGCACCATGATGCGGGCGTTCGGCAAAGCGTAGCGGCTGTTCGCCTCTCCGGCGCAAAGCAGAAGCGAGCCCATGGAGGCGGCCTGGCCGACGCACACTGTCCAAATCTTCGGCTTGATGAATTGCATCGTGTCATAGATCGCCAAGCCCGCCGTCACGACGCCGCCCGGCGAATTAATATACATGTTGATTTCCTTCTTCGGGTTTTCCGCCTCGAGGAAGAGAAGCTCGGCGATGATCACCGAGGCCATGTGATCCTCGACCGGGCCGGTCAGGAAAATAATGCGCTCACGCAAGAGACGCGAATAGATGTCAAACCCGCGCTCGCCGCGGCTGGTGTTTTCGATAACCTGTGGAATCAGATAGTTGGCGTAGATTTCAAGGGGGTCGCGGTCGCGCATGTCGGGTTTTCCTTATTCCAGAATGGGCTTGTCGCAAGCAACAGGGCAAGAAGCAGGCCGACGCAGGGAGGCTTCGCGACCTATGCGGTAGGAAGATAATGGCTTTCCGCGCGCCCGCAATGCTCTCCCGCACACGGCCCGCGTCCTGCGTCGCCGCCGTTTTGCACCCGCCCGCGCGAAAGCGCCGGCCGCCTCAGGCCGCCGGAGCCTCCTCCTCCGCCTCCTCATCGGCGATCTTCAAAAGCTCGTCCTTCGAGACCTTCTTGTCGGTCACCTTGATGAGGCCGACCACATAGTCGACGACTTTTTCCTCGAACAGAGGCGCCCGGATTTCGGCGAGCGCCTCGGGATGCTTGCGGTAATAGTCCCAAACGATCTTTTCCTGGCCCGGGAAGGAGCGCGCCCGCTCGATCAAGGCCTGGCTGACTTCCTCGTCGGACACCTTGACCCCGGCCTGTTCGCCGATTTCCGCCAAGAGAAGGCCAAGGCGCACGCGTCGTTCGGCGATCTGACGATAGTCGGCGCGCGCCGCCTCCTCGGTCGTGCCTTCGTCCTCGAAGCTGCGCCCGGCGCGGCTCTGCTCCGCCTCGATTTTGCGCCAGACCGTGTCGAATTCCTGCGCCACCAGACCTTCAGGCAGGTCGAACGCGTATTTCTTGTCGAGCGCGTCGAGAAGCGCGCGCTTCCATTTGCGGCGCGAAGCGGCGTCATAGTCGCGCGCGACATTGGATTGGATCGACTCCTTCAGCTTGGCGAGATCCTCGAGGCCATAAGCCTTCGCCAGCTCGTCGTCGATCGCGAGCTCCGCCGGACCCGCCGCCGCCTTGAGCGCGACGTCGAAAGTCGCCGCCTTGCCGGCCAGCCTGGCGGATGCGTAATTCTCGGGAAACGTCACCGAGATCGTCCGGCTTTCGCCGACCTTGAGCCCCTCGACCTGCGCCTCGAAGCCCGGAATGAAGCGGCCCGACCCGAGCACGACCTCTTCGTCCTGAGCGGTCCCGCCTTCAAAAGGCTCGCCGTCGATCTTGCCGACGAAATCGATCGTGACCTTGTCGCCGCTGGCGGCGACCGCGGCGTCGCCTTCCTTCGCGACATAAGCGCGGTTTTGCTCGCCGAGCCGATTGAGGACCTCATCGACCTCGGCGTCGCCGACATCGGCCACGAGCCGCTCGATCTCGACATCGTCCAGGCTGCCGACCTCGATCTTGGGCAACAGCTCCAGCGCCACGGTGAAAGCGAAATCGGCTTGCGCCTCGAAAGCCTTCTCGATCTCGTCCTGCTCGCCGGCGAAGTCGATCTTGGGCTCGAGCGCAAGGCGAAGCGCATTGTCCTCGACGATCTTGCGCTGCGCTTCGTTGACCGCCTCCTGGACGACCTCGGCCATGATCGAGCGGCCATAGAGGCGCTTCAGATGGGCCACCGGCACTTTTCCCGGACGAAATCCATTGATGCGCGCCTTGGCCTGCACCTCGGCGAGCTGGCCTTCGAGGCGGGTCGCGAGATCCGCCGCCGGAAGCACCACCTTGAATTCACGCTTGAGGCCCTGCGCGAGGGTTTCGCTGACTTGCATCTGAACTTGGACCTTTTCGACTCATTTTCTCGTTGAATTGAACGCCCCGGAAGTAAACGCCCCGGAAGTGAACGCTCCGCCACGGCGGCCGCGGCTCGGACCCGAGCGGGAGGGCGCGGCGCAAGAGCGTCGAGGTCTGGTGCGGGCGGAGGGACTCGAACCCCCACGATTTTCACCACCGGAACCTAAATCCGGCGCGTCTACCAATTCCGCCACGCCCGCGACCCGCCGGTTTGAAGGGCGTCCGCTCACTTTAATCCCGCTTTCCTTATCGGCTCTATAGCAACCGCATCGGCCGGATGCAGCAAAAAAGTGGGACGGGTTACTCTGGACGCAAAGGATTGGCTTTTGCCCCAGGCCATGCGATTGCGAGCTTGGCGGCCTTGTTCGCAAGAGGGTTTCCGCCGCCTTCTTCGCCCTTTTTATTTTCGAGACCGCCGCGACAGCTTTGGAGTCCCATGCCCATCAGCCGCCGTCGCCTGCTCGGCTCCACGCTCGCCTTGAGCCTCCTGGACCTGCGCGGGCGGGCCGCGGCCGCGCCGGCGGGGGAGGATGGAGTCCGCAGTCTCGAGGCCCGCGAGGGCGCGTTGCGGCTCAAGGCCGAGCCCGCCGCCGAAACGCCGATCTGGGGCTATGACGGTCAGGTCCCCGGCCCCTTGCTGCGCGTCAAAAAAGGCGAGGAAGTGAAGGTCAGGCTCGTCAACAAGCTGGCGCAGCCGACGAGCCTTTGCTGGCATGGCGTGAGGATCATCAATGCAATGGACGGGGTCGCCGGCCTGACGCAAAAGCCCGTCCCGCCCGGCGGCTCCTTCGATTATCGCTTCACGCCGCCCGACAGCGGCCTCTTCTGGTATCATCCCCACGCCCTGCCCTGGCTCGGCGAGCAGCTCGGCCGCGGCCTCTATGGCGTCCTGATCGTGGACGAGCCGCGGCCGCCCCCCGCCGATTGCGACCTGCTCGTCGCGCTGGCCGACTGGAGCCTCGACGAAAACGCTGAGATCACTGGCGATTTCGGCTCCGCCGCCGAGGCTTTGGGCGCGGGCCGCATCGGGCCGCTCGTCACTGTCAATTCCGAGCCGATTCCGGTCACGAAAATTTTACCGCCGCGCGCCCGCGCCCGTCTTCGCATCTTGAACGCCGCCACTGCGCGGATCATGCAGATCGCGTTCGCCGGCGCGAGGCCCTGGATCCTGGCGGTCGACGGCCAGCCTTGCGAAGCCTTTGAGCCGGCCCGCCAGACGATCCCGATCGGCCCAGGGGCGCGGTTCGACGTCATGCTCGATCTTCCCGCCGAGGCGGGCGCGGAAGCGACCCTGATCCTGCGGGGTGAAAATGAGCCTGATCGCACGCTTCTCGTGTTCAAGGCCGAGGGCGAGCCCCGCGCGCCTTTGCCCCCGATCGCCTCGCTCGAGAAAAATCCGCTTTTGCCGGCCGTGATCAAGCTGGAAAACTCGCGCAAGATAGACATTATCATCGAGCCTGTCGCCAAAGCCGGCGACCCGCCGGCGGGGCCGCCTTATTGGAAGCTGAACGGCGTCGCTTCGGAGGGGTTTGGGCCAAGACCGCTGTTTTCCGTCAAACGCGGCGGGGCCGTGACCTTGGGCCTTGTCAACCGCACCGGCTTCGTTCAGCAGGTCCATGTCCATGGCCACTGCATGCGGCTCCTGCATGATCTCGACGACGGCTGGGAGCCCTATTGGCGCGACGCCGTGCTCGTACCCGAGGGCAGGACCAAGCATGTCGCCTTCGTCGCCGACAATCCCGGCAAATGGGCGATCGAATGCCTCATGACCGCGCGCCAGGCGACCGGCATGGCGACCTGGTTCGAGGTGACGTAGCGAGGTCAAGTCCGCTTTTTTCGGGAGGATATGACTTGCAAAAGGCATTTGGGCATTGCACGCTTGTTCGGTCCAATCGAATATCTGCTCTCTTTCGTTGACGAATAGTTCCAGGCGTCAAAGAGGACGGTGCATGAAAAAAGTCTATGTCATTGGCCTCTTGCCTCTGTCGTCGCATGCGTTCTATCAGTAGGGCAATGTTTCGCTTGTTACTTAGTGCACCACAACAAAGCAACGATCACCGTCTCCGCTGGCGAAATCAGCGTCGAGGATGGGTTTGATAAAGTTTCATCTCTCATGACCGGACTAGATTATGATATTGCGCGTTGGTCGACTATAAATGGCCTTGCGATGTTGAATTACTATCGAGAATGCGTGCCAGATTTCGGAGAAGAAATCTGCGCGGCGATGGAAAAAAAGCACCAAACAAGCGATCAAGCTATTGCTCATCCTAATAACGGACTTGGCATAAATTTCTTTCGAAAGATAGATTCTGAAGAAGCGATTGGGGTTCAAGTGCTTATTAAAAATGAAGACGGTATGGTAAATATTACTATAGATTTTGACGACACTTTCCCCGAAGGGGCGCAGTCGCCTTCTGGATACAGCAAAGCGGCAGTCGACGACTTTTCGAAAATGGTTGCGTCATTTACCAGATCATACGGGGCGGATCATGTGTCGGGCATTCTGCCACACTGACTAAAACCACCCGCCGCCGACCCCCATCAAAACATGAGAGCACGCCCTCGCCCGACGACCGGGCGCAGCTTCTCGGCGTCATGCTCCGGAATCGTTTCGCGCCTTGCGCAGCTTCGCCCAATAGGCGAGGCGGTCGCGCAGGTCGCGCTCGAAGCCGCGCTCGGCGGGGGCGTAGAGCTTCTGGCGTCCGAGCGCGTCCGGCCAGTAGTTCTGGCCCGAGAAGGCGTCGGGCGCGTCATGGTCATAGGCGTAGCCCTGGCCATAGCCCTCGCTCTTCATGAGCTTCGTCGGCGCATTGAGGATGATCTTGGGCGGCGGCAGGAGCCATGCTCCTTGGCGAGCCGCGTCGCGGCCTTGTAGGCGACATAGGCGGCGTTCGACTTCGGCGCCGTCGCCACATAGATCACCGCATTGGCGATCGCGAGCTCGCCTTCCGGGGAACCTAGAAAATCATAGGCCTCCTTGGCGGCGTTGGCGACGATGAGCGCCTGCGGGTCGGCGAGGCCAATATCCTCGACCGCCATCCGCACGATCCGCCGCGCCAGGAACAAAGGGTCTTCGCCAGCGTCGAGCATGCGGGCGAGATAATAGAGCGCCGCGTCGGGGTCCGACCCGCGCACCGATTTATGCAGCGCGCTGATGAGATTGTAATGGCCTTCCTGCGCCTTGTCATAGATCGGCGCGCGGCGCTGCACGATTGCGGCGAGCGCGGCGGCGTCGAAAAGCTCGCCGGGCGCGGCGGCGCGCCAGACCTCCTCGGCGAGGGTCAGCGCGGCGCGCCCGTCGCCATCGGCCATGCGGATCAAAGCCTCGCGGGCGGACGAATCGAGCGGCAAGGCCTTGGCTTCGAGCGCCTCGGCGCGGGCGAGCATTTTCTCGATCGCCTCGGCCTCGAGCGGCTTGAAAATCAGCACGCTGGCGCGGGAGAGAAGCGCCGCGTTGAGCTCGAAGCTCGGATTTTCGGTCGTGGCCCCGATCAGCGTGACCGAGCCGTCCTCCATGACCGGGAAGAAAACTGTCCTGCTGCGCCCGATTGAATCGATGGACCTCATCGACGAAAAGCAAGGTGCCGCGCCCGGCCGCGCGCCGGCCCCGCGCCTCCTCGAAAATCTTCTTGAGATCATTGACGCCGGAAAATATCGCGGAAATCTGGACAAAGGCGAAATTGGTCTCATGCGCGAGCAGGCGCGCGACCGTCGTCTTGCCGGTGCCGGGCGGCCCCCAGAAAATCAGGCTGCCAAGCGCGCCGGAGGCGATCCGCCTGGTCAAGGCGCCGTCTGGTCCGACCAAATGATCTTGCCCGACCACCTCGGCGAGGCTTTGCGGGCGCAGCCGGTCGGCGAGCGGATGCGGCGCGAGCTTTTCGAGACCGGCGGCGGCGAAGAGATCAGTCATGTCGGCTCAAATCTGGGCCGCGCGGGGCGCAAAGTCCAGCGCGCGGGAGACGCCGACGGACGGCTCGATCGCTTCAGCCGCCGATCACCGTGGTGATGACCTCGCCGCCCCGCCCGATCGTCAATTTCCAATAGAGATGCTTGCCGCTGGTCGCTTTTTCGAGCTCCCGCGTCGTCGCGATCTTGGCGTCGTTGACGGAAAGGATGATGTCGCCCTTCTGAAAATTGACCGCCGCCGCCGTCGAGCCTTCCTCGACCTCGCTGATGACGACGCCTTCGCTCACGCCATGGAGCGAAAACTCCTCCGCCACCGCCGGCGACAGGTTGATCATGGTCGCGCCGGCGAAGGGCGTGTTGCCTTTCGGCTTGATTGGCTCGCGCGCGGGCGTTTCCGGCGCGGGCGCGAGCTTCACCAATGCCGGGGTCGAACGGCCGCCGCGGCGCAGCGTGAGCGAGGCGACGCCGCCGAGCGGCTTCGTCGCCATGCGATAGCCGAGGCTTTCTGGATCGTCCACGGACTGGCCGTCAATCGCGACGATGAGGTCGCCGCGCTTCAAGCCAGCCTCCGCGGCGGGTCCGCCCGCCGCAATATCGGCGACGAGGGCGCCCGCCGGCCGATCAAGCCCAAGCAAATCAGCGATGTCCCGCGACACGCTTTGCAGGCTTGCGCCGAGCCAAGGACGCCGCACCTGGCGGCCGCCGCCTTTCGCGGCGGCGACGACGATCTTCACCATATTGACGGGAATCGCAAAGCCGATCCCGACCGAGCTTCCCGTCTGCGAAAAGATCGCCGAATTAATGCCGGCGAGCCGCGCCTTCATGTCGACGAGCGCGCCGCCGGAATTGCCGGGATTGATCGCGGCGTCGGTCTGGATGAAAAACCCATAGTCGGAAATGCCGACCTGCGTGCGGGCCAGGGCGGACACGATCCCCTGCGTCACGGTCTGCCCGACGCCGAAAGGATTGCCAATGGCCAAGACGACGTCGCCGACTTCGAGCGCGTCGGAATCGCCCAAATCCATCACCGGAAAATTGCCGCCGCCCTTCAGCCTCAGGACCGCGAGGTCGGTTCGCTGGTCGCGCAGCACGATGTCCGCGTCGAATTCGCGCTTGTCGGCGAGCGCGATCTTCACATCCGTCATGCCCTCGATGACGTGATAATTGGTGACGACGAGGCCGGACGGATCGACCAAAACTCCAGAGCCCAAGGATTGCGCGCTCGGGCCGCCGGGCCGCCCATTGCCGCCGTCGCCGAAGAAACGGCGGAAAACCGGATCGTCGAAAAGCGGATTGCGCGGCCGTCGGTCGATCCGCGACGCATAGACATTGACGACCGCGGGCTGCGCCTTCTTCACAACCGGGGCGAAGGAAAGCACAAGATCGCTCGCCGTCTCCGGCGCCTGCCGCATGGCCTCGGCGCGAAGGCCGCCGGGCCAGAGCAAGCCGCAGCAAGCAGCCAGCGCCAGAAGACGCGCGACCGCGCCGATTTGGACGGAAAGACGCTTGGATTTCATGGATCGCTCCAACTCTCCGGCTTTCGCCCGTTCAGGCGAAGCGGAAGACAAGGCCAAAATTAACCTCGGGCCGCTCATCCCTCGCGAAGCTAGGAGTCGCGGCTGGCGGGGTCAGCCCTTTCCGAGGTTTCAAAGGGGCGACCGACAAACGCGCCTTCCAGGACCAAGGCGGCCTAAAGCGTTTGCCGATCGGATGGACTCGCCTGACTGAAAAGGACCAGCTCAAAATCAAAGCTCTGGAGCATGTTCATGCGAGACGCGGGATATATCCGACGCCTCAATTTTGAAAATTCGGTCAAATTATGCGCAAACACGCTCTTGCCGAGGTCAATCAATTTTGATCCCGGCCCTGTTGACGGGGCCGGGCCTCGCCGCAGCCGCCCTCGCAACCACGACTGAAACGCCTATTCCGCCGAATTATCGCAAAAGAGAAGAACGCCGCAGGGCCGCGCCGCAAAATCCATCTCGGGCGATGCGATCGACCGGGCCGGGGCGCGACTGCCCTATGCCGCCTCCTCCTCGTTGGTCAGGACCGGGCCGGAATCCTTGCCCTTGGCCTCGATGTCGCGATCGACGAATTCGATCACGCCGAGCGGCGCGTTGTCGCCAAAACGAAAGCCGGCCTTCAAAACCCGCGTATAGCCGCCATGGCGCTCCTTGTAGCGCGGCGCGAGAACCGCGAAAAGCTTGCCTACGAGGGCTACGTCCCTGATCTGGGCGATCGCCTGCCGGCGCGCATGAAGGTCGCCGCGCTTGCCGAGGGTGATGAGTTTCTCGACGATCGGGCGCAGATCCTTGGCTTTCGGCAGCGTCGTGACGATTTGCTCATGCTTGATGAGCGCTTGGCTGAATTCATGAACATCGCCTTGCGGTGTTCATGGGTGCGGCCGAAGCGGCGCTTGGCGTGTCCGTGATACATTGGCTGTCTCCGTTCTTCAGGCGGCCGCCGCGCCACGGTACGGCCGCTGCGGCCCGGCCCTCCCCCGCATCCTTGCCGGGTCGGGCCAAAGCCGCCTTTGTGACGCTTTCGTTAATAGTGTTCTTCGAAACGCTTGGCGAGCTCGTCGATATTCTCCGGCGGCCAGCCGGTGACCTCCATGCCGAGATGAAGGCCCATCTGGGCCAGGACTTCCTTGATCTCGTTCAGCGACTTGCGGCCGAAATTCGGCGTTCTGAGCATTTCGGCTTCGCTCTTCTGGACGAGGTCGCCGATATAGACGATATTGTCGTTCTTCAGGCAATTGGCCGAGCGAACCGACAATTCGAGTTCGTCGACCTTTTTGAGCAGAGCCGGATTGAAGGCGAGCTCGGGAATCGACGGCGTCGTCTCGACGCGGCGCGGCTCCTCGAAATTGACGAAGACATTGAGCTGATCCTGCAGGATGCGGGCGGCAAAGGCGACCGCGTCCTCGGGCGTCAGGGCGCCGTTGGTCTCGACCTGCAGAGTGAGCTTGTCGAGTCGAGATTTTGGCCCTCGCGGGTGTTTTCGACGCGGTAGCTGACTTCTTGACCGGAGAGTAGAGGCTGTCGATCGGGATGAGGCCGATCGGCGCGTCTTCGGCGCGGTTGCGGTCCGCCGGGACATAGCCCTTGCCGGTGTTGACGGTGAATTCCATGCGGATTTCAGCCCCTTCGTCGAGCGTGCAGATGACGAGGCCGGGATTCAGGATCGCAATGTCGCCGGTCGGTCTGGATATCGCCGGCGGTGACTTTGCCGGGTCCCTGCTTTTTCAGGACAATGCGCTTCGGGCCGTCGCCCGGCATCTTGATCGCGATGTCCTTGATGTTGAGCACGATATCGGTCACGTCCTCGCGAACGCCCGGAATCGAGGAGAACTCATGCAGCACCCCGTCGATATGGACGGAGGTGATCGCGGCCCCCTGCAGCGACGACAGAAGAAATCCGGCGCAGCGAATTGCCGAGAGTGAGGCCAAAACCAAGCTCCAGCGGCCCAGCGACGATGGTCGCGAAGCGTTTTGGATCGTCGCCGGGAATGACTTCGAGCTTGTTCGGTTTGGTGAGTTCTTGCCAGTTCTTTTGAATCACACTGGCGCCTCGCTCCGTAATGCGAAGGCGCCGCGTCGGACGCCTGCTCGATCATGCGGACTTAGTAGATAGGTGCTGAAGCCAAATTCGAAACGGCGCTAGCGCGGGCTCATACGCGCCGGCGCTTGCGCGGACGGCAGCCGTTATGCGGGATTGGCGTGACGTCGCGGATCGACGTCACGGTGAAGCCGGCCGCCTGCAAGGCGCGCAAAGCCGAATTCGCGGCCAGACCCCGGCCCGGACACTTCGACCTCGAGCGTCCGCATCCCATGTTCGGCGGCCTTTCTGGCGCAATCCTCGGCCGCCATTTGCGCGGCGTAGGGCGTCGATTTGCGCGACCCCTTGAACCCCATGGTTCCCGCCGAGGACCAGGAAATAGTGTTGCCCTGCGCGTCGGTAATCGTAATCATCGTGTTGTTGAATGTGGAATTCACATGCGCGACGCCGGACGCGATGTTCTTGCGCTCGCGGCGGCGAACGCGGGTAGCCTCTTTTGCCATGTTTTGTTTCCTTCAAGCGCGCCCGTAACGCCAGGCGCTGGGGATTTCCGTAAAAGCCTGCCGGCCTCCGGCGCCGGCCAAGCCCGCGTCTCGAGGCGCAGCGAGCGCGAGCCCGGCTTCGATCAAGCGGCTCCGCTGCAATTTCATCGCAGCCGGATCGGCCGCGATCGCATGCGGCGTCGGCTCACTTTTTCTTTCCGGCGATAGGCTTGGCCTTGCCTTTGCGGGTGCGCGCATTGGTATGGGTGCGCTGGCCCCGAACCGGCAATTGCCGGCGATGGCGAATCTCCGGGCTGCAAACTATTTAATTTTATGTTCATAATTCTTCTTCTTTCTAAATCCACAACTCCATAACCAAACGCATCGCACATTCTTCTAATTTGGTGTTTTTTCCCTTCGGTTAAAGTTATTGAAAATCTTTCTGAATTTATTTTGATGACTTTGCATTTTTTTGTAACATAACCATCGTCCAATTTCACACCATCTGACATTCTGTTTACAAAAGAAGTATTAATATCTTTATTTACTCTGACAATATATTCTTTTTCGTGATTG
>CAWESJ010000192.1:0-5493 GCA_963811015.1 uncultured Alphaproteobacteria bacterium
GCGGCGGCACCTTGATAAAGTTCGTGCACCGCGGCGTCGGAATCATGGACTTCGATTCCCTCGGCGCGAAACATCGCCGCGGTCGTCGATTTCCCCATGCCGATCGAGCCAGTGAGGCCGAGAACGAACATCAGGCCCCCTTGAGAATATCCGCCTCGACAAGGGCGCGCAGCTCCGCCGTCACGGCGGGCCTGACGCCGAACCAGCGGGCGAAGCCCGGCGCGGCCTGGTGCAAGAGCATGCCGAGCCCGGAAACCCCGCGCAGGCCGCGCGCTTCGGCGGCGCGGAGAAGCGGGGTCTCGAGCGGGACATAGACAATGTCGCAAACGACCGCGCGCGTCGGCAAGGGCGAAAGGTTGAGATCGAGCGGCGGCTGGCCGACCATGCCGAGCGAAGTTGTATTGACCAGAAGATCGGCCTCGGCGAGCGCCGCGCCGGTGCCGCGCCAATCGACCGCTTCGACCAAGGCGCCGGAGGCCGCCGCGAGCGCCATGGCGCGCGCCAGGGTTCGATTGACCAGCGCGATCCGTTCGAACCCCCGCGTCAGAAGCGCATGGACGATCGCCCGCGCCGCGCCGCCGGCGCCAAGCACGACTGCCTTGCCGGCGCGATCCGCCCAGCCAGGCGCGTCCTGATCCAAGGCGGCGAGAAACCCCTCCACATCCGTATTGTCGCCGCAAAGCGCGCCCGCCTCGAACCATAAAGTGTTCGCCGCCGCGAGCTTTCGCGCCGTCTCGGTAGGCCGGGCGCAAAGCGCGAAGGCGGCTTCCTTATGCGGCAGGGTCACATTGCCGCCGACAAAGCCGGCGCGGCCCAGATCATGGATGAAGCGCGTAAAATCCTCCGGTGGGACGGCGGCGCGTTCATAAGCCCCGGCGAGGCCCAGCCGCTCCAGCCAGAATCCATGAATCATGGGCGAGCGGGAATGACCGGCCGGCCAGCCGATGACGCAGGCTTTGGGAAGAGCCTCGGGCTTGGCGCTCATCGCAGCAAGCTGCCTTCGTCGCGCAGATAGGCCAAAAGCGGCAGGAGCGGGAGCCCGAGTATGGTCGAATGGTCCCCCTCGATTTTTTCAAACAAATGAATGCCAAAACCCTCGATCTGATAGGCGCCGACGCTGGAAAGCGCCGCCTCCCCGGCGACGCCGAGATAGGCCTCGACAAAATCCGCCGATAAGGGTCGCATGACGAGGCGCGCGACGGGCGCGGCTTCAAACAGGATTTTTCCGCCCTGCGCGACGCAAAAACCCGAATGAAGCTCATGCGCGCGGCCGGATAATACCTTGAGCTGCGCCGTAGCCGCCGCCCGATCGGCGGGCTTGGAGAAGATCTGGCCATCGAGCGAGAGCGTCTGATCGGCGCCGACGACAAGGCGGCGCGGCTGCGTTGCCGCGACCGCCAAGGCCTTGGCGCGGGCCAGATGAAGGGCGATCTCGGATGCGCCGGCGCCGGCCGCCCGCAGCGGCACCTCCAAGGCGCGCTCGTCGATCGCCGCATCCGCCGTCTCGCAGGGAATCCCCGCCGCGGCGAGAAGACCGCGCCGCGCCGCGCTTTTCGAGGCGAGAATGAGCGGGGCCGCGCCGCGCCACAGCTCTGTCATGAGGCGGCTAGAACCTTCTGCTTGTGGAGTTTGTAGAGGTCGATGATCGCCGCCGCCGTCTCTTCGATCGAGCGGCGGGTCACGTCAATCGTCGGCCAGCCGCGCCGTTCAAAGAGCTGGCGCGACTTCGCGACCTCCTCGGCGACGAGATGGCGATCGACATAAGGCGAATCAGTGTCCGCGTTCAAGGACAGAAGCCGGGTCTTGCGGACCTGCACGATGCTGTCAGGCGTCGCCAGCAGGCCGACGATCAGAGGCCGGCGCAGGCCCTCGAGCGATTTCGGCAAGGGAACATTGGGAACCATCGGGATATTCGCGGTTTTGACGCCGCGATTGGCAAGATAGATGCTCGTCGGCGTTTTCGAGGTTCGGCTCACGCCGATCAGGAGAACGTCGGCGGCTTCGTAATTCTCCGACTGCTGGCCGTCGTCATGCAGCAAAGTGAAATTCAAGGCGTCGATCCGCCTGAAATAATCGGCGTTGAGCATATGCTGCGCGCCGGGGCGCGGCTTGGCCGGCGCTCCGAGATAGGACTGGAACAGATCCAGGACCGGCTGCAGAACCGAAAGGCACGGCGCCCCGATCTCGCCGCAGCCATCCTCGAGGCGCCGCGCGAGCTTGCGATCGACCAGGGTGAACAAGACCATGCCGGGAGCGGCGGCGATTTCAGCGAGCGCCTTGTCGATCTGGGCGCGGCTGCGCACCAGCGGATAGAGATGTTCCTGCGCCGCCGCGTCCTGATATTGCGCGGCCGCGGCGCGGCTGACCGCGATCAGGGTTTCCCCGGTCGCGTCGGAAACGAGATGAATATGACAAATATGGCGCTCCACGAACGGCCTCGCCGGGGATTTTCAGCATATAGAGCGGACATGGGGATTGCCGGGGACAATGGTGCATAAGGGCGCCCGCGCCCGCCCGCAACCGATTTCTCGCGACGCCTCGAGGACTTAGCGGCGAAATTGTCAACAGGCGTGAACTCGGGACGGCCGAGAGGCGCGGCTTGTGAGTCGCCGCGATCTTGGGGAAAGCCTTTCCACAGGCCCCTGTGAATAAGCGTTAACATACTGAAATAAAGCTAAAATTGATCCCTGGATCAGGCCAGCCGCCGTGCTGTGGCTTCCGGGGATAAGCTTGCGGCTGATAATCCGATTGTGGAAAGCCGCGCATGACGCTAATCCACCTTCTAATTCTAAGAAAAAGAAATCTTAGAAAGATTCATAAAATTTTAAGGATTTAGCCGGGCTTTGGATGACCCATCGAAAAAACCGACGAAACCTTTCCTTCGCATATTGGAAGGGCAAGCCGGTTTTCCGCCGCCGCTTTGGCTGATGCGGCAAGCCGGGCGCTACCTACCCGAATATCGCGAGATCCGCGCCAAGGCGCCTTCCTTTCTCGATTTTTGCTACACGCCCGCGCTTGCGGCGGAAGCCACTCTGCAGCCGATCCGCCGCTTTGAGTTCGACGCCGCGATTCTGTTCAGCGATATTTTGGTCGTGCCTGACGCGCTCGGCCAGAAGGTCACCTTCGAGCAGGGCGAAGGACCGAAGCTTGATCCGATCTTGACCGATGAAGATTTCGCAAAGCTTAACGAGCGCCTCGACCTCGCGCGCGTCGCCCCCGTTTTCGAAACGGTCGAGCGGGTCGCCGCGGCCCTGCCCGCCGAGACCGCGCTGATCGGCTTTTGCGGCGCACCCTGGACGGTCGCAAGCTATATGATCGCGGGACGCGGCACGCCGGACCAGGCCCCGGCAAGGCTCTTCGCCTACCGTCATCCAGAGCTGTTCCAGCGGCTCATGGACAGGCTTGTCGCCGCTTCAATCGACTATCTTTCGGGGCAGATCGACGCCGGAGCCGAAGCCGTGCAGATTTTCGACAGCTGGGCGGGCGTTTTGCCGGCGGGAGAGTTCGAAAGATGGTGCGTCGAACCCATTCGCGCGATCGTGTCCGGCCTGAGGCGCAAGCGCGAAACCATCCGAATCATAGGCTTTCCAAAAGGCGCCGGGCCGCGCCTTGAGGCGTTCGCGCGGGAAACCGGCGTCGACGCGCTGGGTCTCGACAGCTCGATTGATCCGGCCTGGGCGGCGCGAGAACTCGACCAGAAGCTTGTCCTGCAGGGAAACCTCGATCCCTTGGCCCTTCTCGCCGGCGGCGATGCGCTCGACGCCGCGGCTCGGCGCATCCTTGGCGCGTTCAAGGGCCGGCCGCATATTTTCAATCTCGGCCATGGCATCCTGCCGGAGACGCCGCTTGAACATGTCGCGCGGCTCGTCGATCTCGTCCGGCAAGGGGCCGCCGCATGAATGACGCCTATCACTGGATCAAGGTTCTCCATATCGCGGCGATCATTTCCTGGATGGCCGGAATGCTCTATCTCCCGCGCCTTTTCGTGTACCATGCCGACGCCCCGTCCGGCTCGGCGCAGGCGAAAACCTTCGCCGTCATGGAGGCGCGGCTGATGCGATTTATCATGGCGCCGGCGCTTGTCGTCGTTTGGACGACCGGCCTCCTCCTCGCCGCGCAAGGCGGCTTTTTTCATGCGGGCTGGCTGCATGGAAAACTCCTGCTCGTCGTCCTTTTGACCGCGCTGCATGGATATTTCAGCAAAATCCGCAAGGATTTCGCGGCCGAAGCGAACCGCCGCACCGCCCGCTTTTATCGAATTCTCAATGAATTTCCGACGGTTCTGATGTTGGGGATCATCATTTTCGTCGTCATCAAGCCGTTTTGATTGAGGCGGCGAATTGGGATAGGCTTGCGCTTGCTTGTCAAAACATCCAAATCCATCTATAGGTAGGGTCCCTCCTCTAGGTTACCGGCTTTCATGAGGCGCATTCAAAGCGCCGCGTCGAAACCCTTGCACCTGTCTTTCGGGACTTGGCGCCTGTCTTCGCCGGACTGGCCGCGTCAACGTTTTCCCGTCTTCGCGCGAGCGGATCGCGCCACCTTCCAAGGACTCCATCCCGATGCGGGAAATTAAGCTGCAGGACTTGAAGCTCAAGTCGCCGACCGAATTGCTCGCCTTTGCCGAAGAGCACGAAGTCGAGAACGCGTCGATCATGCGCAAGCAAGAGCTCATGTTCGCGATTCTCAAGCAACTGGCCAGCCGCGACGTTGAGATCGTCGGCGAGGGCGTCATCGAGGTGTTGCAGGACGGTTTCGGCTTCCTCCGCTCGCCGGAGGCGAATTATCTCGCCGGGCCGGACGACATCTATGTGTCGCCCTCGCAGATCCGCCGCTTCGGCCTGCGCACCGGCGACACGGTCGAAGGATTGATCCGCAGCCCCAAGGAGGGCGAGCGCTATTTCGCCCTTCTCAAGGTCAACACGATCAATTTCGAGGACCCGGAGAAAATCCGCCACAAGGTTCATTTCGACAATCTGACGCCGCTTTATCCCGACGAGCGCCTGCATCTCGAGGTCCAGGATCCAACCAAGAAGGATCTCTCGGCCCGGGTCATCGATATTGTCGCGCCGATCGGCAAGGGCCAGCGCGCGCTCATCGTCGCCCCGCCCCGCACCGGCAAGACCGTGCTGTTGCAGAATATCGCCCAATCGGTCACCGCCAATCATCCGGAATGCTATCTGATCGTTCTGCTGATCGATGAGCGGCCTGAGGAGGTCACCGACATGCAGCGCTCGGTCCAGGGCGAGGTCATCTCTTCAACCTTCGACGAGCCGGCGGTGCGCCATGTCCAGGTCGCCGAAATGGTGATCGAAAAGGCCAAGCGCCTCGTCGAGCATGGCCGCGACGTGGTGATTTTGCTGGATTCGATCACGCGGCTCGGCCGCGCCTATAACACCGTGGTGCCGTCCTCCGGCAAGGTGCTGACCGGCGGCGTTGACGCCAACGCCCTGCAACGCCCCAAGCGCTTCTTCGGCGCCGCCCGCAATATCG
>CAWESJ010000193.1:0-5094 GCA_963811015.1 uncultured Alphaproteobacteria bacterium
CGCGCGCCGATCGCCGAGGACCAAATGGTGCTCGACATCGCCTCTCGTGACGAAAAAGTGATGCGGGAGGCCAAGACCCGCGCCGATATCGCGCGGCTCTGGGAATGTTGCCAGATCCCGGATTATCGTAAGCTCGCCCCGGTTGCCCATGCCGAACTCGTCCTGTCGGTTTATGGCTTTGTCGTGCGCGCTGGCTATATCCCGAATGATTGGTTCGCCCGCCATATCGGCGCCCTAGATCGCGTCGATGGAGATCTCGACGCGCTCGCCGCGCGAATCGCCCAGGTGCGAACCTGGACGTTTATCGCCAACCGTTCCGACTGGCTGCGCGATCCGGAGCATTGGCAGGGGGTCGCGCGTCAGGTAGAGGACACATTATCGGACGCTCTGCACGACCGTCTCGCCCAAAGGTTCGTTGACCGCAGGACGAGCGTGCTGATGCGCCGCTTGAGAGAGAACGCCATGTTGGAAGCGGAAGTCACCCAAAGCGGCGACGTTATGGTCGAGGGCCAGCACGTCGGCCAACTGAACGGATTTCGCTTCACCGCCGATCCGCATGCGGCGGGCGAGGCCGCCAAGGCCCTCAACGCCGCGGCGCAAAAGGCGCTAGCGAGCGAGATCGAAGGCCGCGCCGCCCGCGTCCACGAGGCCGTCGACGAGGCTTTCGTCCTCGCCAATGATGGAATCATCCGCTGGCTCGGCGAGCCGGTCGCGAAAATCGGCGCCGGCGCGCATGTGCTCGAGCCGAGCCTGCGCATACTCTCCGATGAGCAATTGTCCGGCCCGGCGCTCGAAATGGTCCAGCGGCGGCTCTCGCTCTGGCTGGCGCAGCATGTGAAAAAGCTGCTCGGGCCGCTCGCCGAGCTCGAAGCCGGCGAAGGGCTCGAGGGGATCGGCCGCGGCGTCGCCTTCCAGGTCGCCGAATCGCTCGGCGTTCTCGAGCGGGCGCGGGTCGCCGACGACGTCAAGGCGCTGTCGCAGGACGCCCGCGCGGCCTTGCGCAAATTCGGCGTCCGCTTCGGCGCCTATCACCTCTATCTGCCAAATCTCGTCAAGCCCGCGCCGCGCGCGCTCGCGGCGCAGCTTTGGGCCTTGAAACATGGCGGCGTCGATGAGGTCAAAGGCCTCGACGACGTGCCGCACCTCGCCGCATCCGGCCGGACCTCCTTCGTCGCCGACAAAGACGTTCCGAAGGGGTTTTACCGCGCCGCCGGATTCCGGGTCTGCGGCGACCGCGCGGTCCGGGTCGACATACTCGAACGCCTCGCGGACTTGATCCGCCCGGCTATATCCTATCGTCCGGGCTTGACGGCGGGCGATCCGCCCTCCGGAGCCGCCGAGGGCGACGGATTTGTCGTCACGGTCGCGATGACCTCCCTCGCCGGCTGTTCGGGCGAGAGTTTCGCATCGATCCTGCGTTCGCTCGGCTATGTTCTCGAGCGCCGCAAAGGCCCCGCCATCACCACGCCCCTGCGCCCCGCGGCGGCGACCGAGCCAGCGCCTGCGCCCGAAGCCGCGTCCGCGTCGGATGACGCGCCCGAAACAGAGATGGAGACGGAGTCAGCCCCTCCGGCCCTCGTCGCGCCCGAGTCGGCGACGATTGAAGCGCCATCGAGCGAGGCGGCGCAAGATTTCGAGCCCGACGCCGCAGCGGTCGAAGCGCCGGCCGCGTCTGGCGAACTTGCTCAGGACGAGCCAGCCCAAACGGTCTGCTGCCCGGATATGGCGGCTTTGCCGGAAGAGCCCGACGCCGCGTCGGCGAACGCCGGCCTAGCCGAAGGCCTCGAACCGGGGGAAGGCCTCGAACTGGCGGCAAATCCCGCCGAACAGGTCGCGGAGGCCGGACCCGAGGTGGAGGCCGAGCCCGCCCTGATCGAGGTCTGGCGGCCGCATCGGCAGCAGCATCATGCGCGAAGGCCGGCTCCGCGCGCCGGCGCCAAGCCTAACCGCGCCAACGCGGAGGCTTTGGAAGTCGGAGCCGCGCCATCGGCGGACTCCTCGGCGGAAGGACATGAGCAAGCCCCCGCGCGCGAGCAGCGGGGTCCAGCGCGCGACAGGCGCCGCCCCGACCGAAGCCAGGGCAAAGGCCGGAGCGCGGGCGAGGCCGCTGACGCGAGGCCCGCCGATTCCGCGAGCGCGAAACATCAAAACGGCCACGCCAAAGGCCGGCGGACCGACCCCGATCAACATAGGGAGCGCTTCGAAGGCCAGCCGCGCAATCGACGCGACGACGGCATCCAGGCGCGCAGCGGCGGGGATGATCGCCGGCGCGGGCGGAGCGGCCAGTTCGGCGGCGAGAAAAGAGCCGTCGAACGCGCGCCCGATCCGAATTCGCCTTTCGCCAAACTGGCCGCGCTCAAGGCTCGGCTCGAGGAAAAGGCCAAGCCCGAGGGTTGAGCGCCAAGTCCTGAAATTCGCCCTTTTGGCCTAGATCACGAGTTTAGAGCGGGATGCGGGCGGAAAACCGTATCCACTTTTCCTCATCCCGCTCTAGGATTATCGTAACCATATCGAAGGAAGCTGGGGCGACGGCGGCGAGAGGGAAGCACATATGCGCATCCGATTGGTCTTGAGCATGGCGGCGGCGCTCATCGGCGGCGCGACGCCTTTCGCGGCGGCTCAGCAGGCGACCCCCGGGCAAACCGCGGTCATTACCCGAGGCGGCGGCATCGCCGGCACTGGTTTGGGGGCCGGCGCGGGCGCGGCGGGCGCCCAAGGCGCGACAGTCGGGAATGTCGCGCGCTCCCCTGCGGTGGTCAGCGGCATAGGCCATATTGGCGCTGGAACCGGCGGCCTCACCACCGGAATGGGAAACGCTGTCGGCGGCGTCCGCGCCAATGCGATAGGCGTCTCGACCGGCGGCATAAACGATATCGGAGACTGGGGAACCCGGACCGGAGGCGTGAACGGCGTAGGACGCGGCTTCGGGTCGGGGAGCGGCGGCATCAACGACACGCCTTTTGGCGGCATAGGCATCAATACGGGCGGCATTCAGGGCAGCGCGATCGGCGCCGGAACCGGCGGCCTGAAGGACCTCAATACTCTGGGAGCCTCGACCGGCGGCGCCAATGAGGGCAATAACGCGCCCCGGTTCCGAGTGATCCAATAGGCCGGCGGATTAGCGCATGTTCCGAAAAAGTTGACCGACTTTTTCGCCATTAAGACATCGGATATATCCGATGTCTCATGAGAACATGCTCCAACTTATTGATCTGGAGCGAGTTCTTATCGATTGGATGATTCCATCCAATCGGAACGCGCTCTAGGCCCCCTCGGCCGCCTTGTCGACCTTTCGCGGCGGCCCCATCAGCGCCGGCTGGAACAAGATCGCGGCCGCCAGGGTGCAGACCAGCGACAAGGCCAGCAGCTTGCCCATGCTCGACGTCCCCGGATGGTTCGAGAGCCAGAGGCTGCCGAAGGCCGTCGCCGTGGTCATCGCGCTGAAGAACACCGCGCGGGTGAGGCTCGACTGCAGCAGATTCGTCGTGCCCGCGCGCCAAGCCATCACGAAATAGATCTTGAAGGCGACGCCCAGGCCGAGCAGCAGAGGCAGAGCGATAATATTCGCGAAATTGAGCGGCAGGCCGATCAGCACCGTGATCTCGAGCGTCACAACTCCCGCAAGCAGCAGCGGCACCAAAGTCATGAGCACGTCGGTCACCCGGCGCAAGACGATCAAGAGGAGCACGCTGATCGAGAGCAGCGCCCAAATTCCCGCCTCGATAAAGGCGCGCACCACTGTTTTTCCGGATTCCTGAATGGCGATCGGCTGGCCGGTCGCGCTCGGGTCGATCGCCTCCACCGCCTTGGCGAAACGTTCGAGGACCTTATTGTCGTTGGGGTTTCCGCTCGGTGCGACGGCGATCAGCGCGCGTCCGTCCGCGCTCACCCAATTGCGCGCCAAGGCGGGAGGAATCGACGCGATCGTCGTCTTTTGCGCCGTCAAGGACGCGCGCAACAGGTCGAGCATGGTGTCGAGGCCAGGCAGCAGAGCGGCGCGCGCCTGCTCGCGGCGCTCGGGCGGAGCCTCGGCCATTTTGCGAATCAGTCCGGCGAGGCGGCGGGCGTCGTCGGCGCCTTTTCCAGCGGCGTCCCCGGCGGTCGCCGCGAAGAATCGGCGGCGCGGTTCATCGCGGCGACATCCTCGGCGTCGGTCGGCGCGGGCCGCGCGCGGCGCGGATCGAGCACCGGCCCCAAGGCCATCGCGGCATGGTGGATGATCGCGAGCTTCTCGTCCTGATCGACCGGGACCAGGCTCTCGAGGTCGGTCACCTGCGCCGTCTCAGGCAGGCTCCGCAGGCGCGCCGCGAGCGGCCCGGCGTCCTTGAGCGACGGCGCCAGGGCTTCGATCATATTGGGGTCGGTCGCGGGATTTTGCATCAGGTCGAGGAGGGTCGACACCGACTCGACCTTGTCGCTGCGCAAATTGAGCGGATTGAAATCGAAATGGAGATGGCGCAGCAAGGGCGTGCCGGCCAAGGCCAAAGTCAGGGTTCCAATCACGATCGAATAGCGGCGCCTGGCCAAGAACGCATCCACCGGCGCCAAAAATACAAAGCCCACCGGCTCCTCCTCGGCGGGCGGGCGCAACAGCGCGAGCAGGGCGGGCAGAACCGTGATCGCGGAAAAAAAGGCGATGAACATTCCGGTGCCGGCGATGAGGCCGAGTTCCGAGACGCCGCGATAATCGGTCGGAAGAAAAGAATAGAAGCCGGCCGCCGTCGCCGCCGCCGCGAGCGCCAAGGGCCGTCCGGCCTTGGCGGCGGCGCGCTTGAGGGCTTTGTCGAAATTCGGCTCGAGGTAGCGCTCCGCCCGATAGCGCACGCTGAATTGAATGCCGAAATCGACGCCAATGCCGACGAAAAGGACGGCGAAGGCGACCGAAATCAGATTGAGCGCGCCGACCATCATGATCCCGACGGCGGCGGTCGCGGCCAGGCCGACGACGACGCTCAAGGCGACCGCGAAAACGATCCGCTTCGATTTCAGCGCGCTCCAGATGATGACAAGGACGATCAAGGCGGTCGCGGCGCCATTGACGCCCGCGCCCTGCGCGACCGTTGCGAATTCTTCGTCGGCGAGCGGCACGACGCC
>CAWESJ010000194.1:0-3165 GCA_963811015.1 uncultured Alphaproteobacteria bacterium
GCGCCTATCTCGACCCGCTCGCCGACAAGGCGCTGATCGTCTCGATCTATGTGGCGCTCGCAATCGTCGGCGTCCTGCCGGCGGCGATCAGCATCCTCGTCGTCGCCCGCGACGTGATGATCGTCGGCGCCTTCATGGTCTCCTGGTTCCTGCACAGGCCCATGGCGGTCAAGCCCTTGCTGATCTCCAAGCTCAACACTTTGGTGCAGCTCGGCTGCGCCGCCATGGTCCTCGCGGTCAAGGCGTTCGATTTTCCGGCCGGCGCCTGGTTCGAGGTCTCGATCTACGCCGTGGCTTTCCTCACCATCGCTTCAATGGCCGCCTATTTCGAGCAATGGATCAGGCATATGAGCGTCTGACCCGCCGGCCTTGACGCGCTGTGCGCGGCGCAAAAAAATTTGGCCGCTTGGCCGCGCGCCGAGGCGCATTGCCGGACTGATTTTGCTATGAAAGACAGGCGGCGCCGGGGCGCGCCGGACGAATGGAGGCGAGGCGGCGACGATGCGGCTTGAATGGCAGATCGGCTTCTGGGCCGGCCTTCTTTTGCTCTTGATCGTTTTTCTTTGGCTGTTCAGCGGCGTCCTCTTGCCTTTCGCCGCCGCGGTCGCGCTCGGCTATCTTTTGAACCCGGTCGCCGACCGCCTCGAGCAGCTTGGCCTGAGCCGGCTTGGCGCGACTCTCCTCATCATGGTCGCCTTCGTTCTCGTCCTCGTCGCGGGCTTCGTGCTGATCGTCCCTATCCTCGGGCGCCAGCTCGCCGCCTTCATCGAAGTTCTGCCGTCCTATGTCCTGAAGCTGGAGCAGTTGATCTCCTATGAGAGCGAGCGCTTCGGGCGCGAATATGGCGGCGCGCTATTGGAGAGATTCGGCCTCGGCGCCCAGACCGGCTCTGAGCTTCGCACCTCGACCACCGATCTCGTCGTCCAGGCCGCGCAATGGGCCGCGACTTTCCTGAAGTCGGTGTGGACCAACGGCGCCGCCCTGATCAGCGTGATCTCGCTCACCATCGTGACGCCCGTGGTCGCATTCTATATGCTGCTCGACTGGGACAAGATGATCGCCACGATCGACGGCCTCGTGCCGCTTCGCTATCGCGACACTGTGCGGGAGCTCGCGCGCGAGATCGACGCGGCCATGGCGGGTTTTCTGCGCGGGCAATCGCTCGTCTGCCTCTTTCTCGGGGCCTGGTACGGCATCGGCCTTTCCGTGATAGGCCTCAATTTCGGGCTTCTGATCGGGATCACCGCGGGGCTTTTGAGCTTCATTCCCTATGTCGGCTCGCTCACCGCGCTGGTCTTGTCCTCGGCGGTCGCGATCGTCCAGGATTGGCCGCAATGGAAGCTGCTCGTTCTCGCGCTCGTCGTATTTCTCACCGGCCAATTTCTCGAAGGCAATATCCTGTCGCCAAAGCTTGTCGGCGATTTGGTCGGGCTGCATCCGGTGTGGCTGATCTTCGCCCTTCTCGCCTTCGGCAGCCTGTTCGGGTTTACCGGCCTCATCACCGCGGTTCCGCTCGCGGCCGCGACCGGGGTCGTCTTGCGCTTCGCCGTCAAGCGCTATCGCGAGAGCGCGATCTTCACCGAGCTGCCGTCGTCGCGGCCGAAAATATTTATCGAAGCGACCGTGATCAACTCGGAAAAGGATCGTTGAAATGGCGCGCGAGCCTGGCGACGACAAGCGACGCCAGGTTCCGCCCGGCCGGCAATTGACGCTGGAGCTCGCCCCGTCGCCCTGTTTCGACCGCGAGGATTTCCTGGTCTCGGACTCGAATGAACACGCCTATGCGATGATCGAACTCTGGCCGAATTGGCCCGATTCGGCGCTGCTCATTCTCGGTCCCTCGGGCTCCGGAAAGAGCCACCTCGGCGCAATCTGGGCGGCGCAAGCCGGAGCTTGCGTCTTGCCCGCCGCTCGGCTGGCGACCGCCGATCGAGAAGCGCTCGCCGCGCGGCACCTGCTCATCGAGGACGCGGATGCGATCGGCGACGCCGAGGCGGATCTGTTTCACCTCGTCAATCTCATGCGTGAGCGGGGAGCCTCGCTGGTTTTCACGGCGCGGACTAGGCCCGACGCCTGGCGCCTGCGGACCGCCGATCTCTTGTCGCGCCTGCGCCTCGCGCCTTATGTCGAGATCGGGATGCCGGACGACGCGCTGATGCGGGCCGTCCTCGTCAAGCTCTTCATCGACCGGCAGCTCATCGTCGATGCAAGCGTCGTCGAATACGCCGCTTTACGCCTCGACCGCTCGCTCGATGCGGCCCGCGCCTTCATCGCCGCGCTCGACCGCGAAGCGCTTTCGCGCCAAAGCCGGATCACCCGGCCGATGGCGGCGGACGTGCTGTCCGGCCTGTCGCGCAATGGCGACGATCGAACCTGCCTCGGCGAGGAAACAAATCGCCCTCCGGGTTGAGCTTGCGCCAGTTCTTGAGCGATGTCTCTTCGCTCAGACAAGCCTATCCGATCGAGACGCGCTTTGGCTCACGGACCGACATAGCGGATCTTGCGCCCGCGCGGGTCTGTGACCCAGGTTCCGGCGGAGACGCCGGACTCCGCCGCCGATCGGCCGGTCACGACGTCGGAGCTACGTAGCGCCGACCCGCCGCCCTCGGAACGATTGGCGTCAATTTCGGCGAGGGCCGCGCGGGCGCGTTTGGTGAGGCCCTTCGTCTCGGATAATTTGGCGAATTCGTCCGGCTTGTGGTGGTCGTCGGAATCGCCGGTGAAAATCCGAATGCCGCGATCTGTCATCACGGCGTCGCCTTCCTGCAGGCTGTCGTCCTCCATGAGGCCCGGCGCCGGACGCGGCGGCAAGATGGAGGCGCGGCGCGTCTTTTCCGTCGTCGCGACGTGAATGTGATGCGGATGATGAAGCGCGAAGGCTTCGCCAGCTGCGGATTTGGCCTTGGGCTGCCTGCGCGCATGGAAAACCGGATAGGGATGGCTATGCGCGCGCGGCCGCATGCCGCCCGGGTAGCTCGGCATGGCGGTCGGCGGGGGCGGCGGCGGGCTGAACAGAAAGTCGAAAAATCCGGCATGCGCGCCGTCCAAGGGGAAGGCGAGCAAGCCCGCGGCCAGGGCCGCGCGGCGCGCATTGAGTTCCGACCCTCGAAATAAGCTTGCCCGAAAATCCCACGCGAGCAATACGTCGGTCAGCGGCCACAAAAC
>CAWESJ010000195.1:0-3355 GCA_963811015.1 uncultured Alphaproteobacteria bacterium
CAAATAGGAACATATAAGTATTTTAACTCAATTTCGATGTGCTATGTGTAAATCCTTCGGGAAGTTTAATTATTTCAGGAACTACACTATATGGTGAGACCGGGAGGAGTTGGGAACACAAAACTCAGGTGTTATTTTTTCTATTAATACGGATGGTACCGGATATCAAAATCTACTCAATTTTGAAAGCAACAATAATGGAGATGATCCTCGCAGTTAATCCAATCGGGCAATACATTATATGGTATGACATCAGATGGGGAACACACAATTATGGGAGTGTTTTCTCCGTCAGCACAAATGGAACAGGATACACAGACCTACTCTATTTTGTATTACCAACTGGGACAATATCCTTTTGGTAGTTTAATCCTTTCAGGAACAACCTTATATGGTATGACAAATACTGGCGGGGCAAATAAATGCACCCCCATTTATTTGCCCCGCCAGTATTTGTCATACCATATAAGGTTGTTCCTGAAAGGATTAAACTACCAAAAGGATATTGTCCGTTGGTGATATCAAAATCAAGTAGGTCTGTGTATCCTGTTCCATTTGTGCTGACGGAGAAAACACTCCCATAATTGTGTGTTCCCCCATCTGATGTCATACCATATAATGTATTGCCCGATTGGATTAGACTGCCACGAGGATCATCTCCATTATTGTTGCTTTCAAAATTGAGTAGATTTTGATATCCGGTACCATCCGTATTAATAGAAAAAATAACACCTGAGTTTTGTGTTCCCCCAACTCCTCCCGTCTCACCATATAGTGTAGTTCCTGAAATAATTAAACTTCCCGAAGGATTTACACCATTAGCACCATCGAAATTGAGTAAATCTTTATATGTTCCTATTTGTGCATTAGCTGATCGGCTTGTCCTCATCAGAAGCGCGGCCGCGCAGCCGCAAGGCCCCGTCGATCTTGTCGAACAATGGCGCAACATCGCCGATATTTTGAACGACCGCTCGATCGAGCTGAAGACCCTCGCCGACGCCGCCCAACCGCTCTATGCGAGCCTCTCCGACGAGCAGAAAAAATCCTTCAAGGAACAGATTCAGCGCCTCGAGGCGAATGTCGCCCAGGGCGGGCTGAACTGAGCCCGCCGCGCTGAATCGCGGACCAGCTCAATAGAGCAAGGGGTCCGCGAGGCGGGGCGGAGGCGTAAGCGCCCCCGCGCGATCAAATCATATATTGTCCGCCATTGGCGCTCAGGGTCGAGCCGGTTATGAAGCCTGATTCCTCGGCGACGAGAAAAACGACGCAGCGGGCGATTTCTTCCGGCTCGCCAAGGCGCCGCACGGGAATGAAGGGCAGCACGGATTTCTCCAGGACTTCCTTTGGAACCGCCTTGACCATGTCGGTCGCGATATAGCCGGGACAGATCGCGTTGACGGTAACGCCCTTGCCGGCGTTTTCCTGCGCGAGCGACTTGGTGAAGCCGATGTCCCCCGCCTTCGAAGCCGTGTAATTCGTCTGCCCGATCTGACCTTTCTGGCCGTTGATCGAAGAAATATTGACGATGCGGCCGAAGCCGCGCGCCCGCATCCCGTCGATCACCGGGCGGGTCATGTTGAACAGCGAATTCAGATTGGTGTTGATGACGTCGTACCATTGCTCCGGCGTCATCTTGTGGAACATCGTGTCGCGCGTGATTCCCGCATTATTGACGAGAATGTCGATCGGGCCGAGATCGTCGGCGACTTTTTTCAAGCCTTCGGCGCATTGGGCGTAGTTGGAGACGTCCCATTTATAGGTCGGAACGCCCGTCTCGGCCTTGAATTTCGCCGCGGCCTCGTCATTGCCGGCGTAATTGGCGGCGACTTGATAGCCGGCCGCCTTCAGCGCCGTGCTGATGGCGGCGCCAATTCCGCGCGTTCCGCCGCTCACTACAGATACCCGAGCCATCCGCCTCACCCCCTCAATAGCCGCACATGCCCCGCGCATTGCGGGCGTTAGAAAAACCCGCCGGTTCGGGCATATTCATATCAGATTCAATTGTTCGATCGCCTGCTGAACTGCGTGACCTCAACACGCGCAAAATGTCCTAACTGGACATATCGGCCTCAAATTCGCGACTATAGGACGTCTTGGGACGACGCGGCGGCGGCCGCTCGCGGCCGTCGTCCGAAAATATTGATCGAGGCTTTCGGACAGGATGCGCTCCAACTTTTTGAATTGGAGCGCGTCCTTTACAACCAGATGAACCCATCCGGTCTGGAGGGGCGCGCATGCCGCCTGCGCGCCCGGGAGGGCGCTTGGCCCGGGCTCAACGCTCGATGGTCACCGCAATGCCCATTCCGCCGCCGATGCAAAGGGTCGCCAAGCCCTTTTTCGCGCCGCGCCGCTGCATTTCATAGAGAAGCGTGGTGAGCACTCGCGCGCCCGACGCGCCGATCGGGTGCCCGATCGCGATGGCGCCGCCATTCACATTGACGATGGCCGGATCAAAGCCCAAGTCCTTGGCGACGGCGAGCGCCTGGGCCGCGAAAGCCTCGTTCGCCTCGACGAGATCGAGATCCTTGATCTTCCAGCCAGCCTTCTCCAGCGCCTTGCGCGAGGCGGGGATCGGTCCCGAACCCATGAGCGCCGGGTCCACGCCGGCGCTGGCCCAGGAGGCGATGCGCCCCAGCGGCGTCAGGCCGCGCGCCGCCGCGTCCTTGGCGCTCATCAAGACGAGCGCCGCCGCGCCGTCATTGATGCCGGAGGCGTTGCCGGCGGTGACTGTGCCGTCCTTGGCGAAGGCCGGCTTCAGCTTGGCCAGCGCCTCGAGCGTCGCGCCGGCGCGGATATATTCATCCGCCTCGACGGTGACGTCACCCTTTTTGGTGGCGATCACAAAAGGAAGGATTTCTTCCTTGAACTTACCTTCCTTCTGCGCGGCCTCGGCCTTGTTTTGCGAAGCAAGCGCGAAACGGTCCTGCTCGTCGCGGCTGATCTGCCATTTTGAGGCGACGTTTTCGGCGGTCTGACCCATGTGATAGCTGTTGAACACGTCGGTAAGCCCGTCGCGCAGCATTGTGTCGACGAATTTGAGATCGCCCATCTTGACCCCGGCGCGGAGATGCGCGCTGTGATGCGCTTGCGACATGCTCTCCTGGCCGCCGGCGACGACGATATTGGCGTCGCCATTGCCGATCTGCTGCAGGCCGACGACCACCGCGCGAAGGCCGGAGCCGCAAACCTGGTTCAGGCCCCAGGCGGGCGCCTCTTGCGGAATGCCGGCCTTGATCGCCGCCTGGCGCGCCGGATTTTGGCCCTGCCCCGCCGTCAGCACCTGGCCCAGGATCACTTCATCCACATCGGAGGCCTCGACTTTGGCGCGCGCCAGCGCCGCCTTGACGGCCGCCGC
>CAWESJ010000196.1:0-11289 GCA_963811015.1 uncultured Alphaproteobacteria bacterium
GCCATTGGTTGGGATCAAGTTTTACATGCAGCCGAGTCAGGAGCTGACGCTTAACTCACGCGCAAGCCGCACGCAATTCCAGGTCAGTCTGCAGGACGCCGACGCGGAGGAACTCTCCCGATGGACTTTGCCCTTCCTCGACGCCTTGCGCAAGCGCCCCGAGGTGCGGGACGTCGCCAGCGACCAACAAATCGCCGGGCAGGAAATCTTTCTGACGATCGACCGCGATCGCGCGGCGTTGCTGGACGTCTCCATCCAATCGATTGACGATGCGCTTTACAATGCTTTCGGGCAACGCAGCATTTCAACGATCTACACGCAGGCCAATCAGCACCACATCATTATCGAGGCGGATGCGTCGACGCTTGAGGACCGCAACGTCCTGGATTCCGTTTATGTCAAGTCCGCCAGCGCAGATCTCATTCCGTTGACCTCGCTGATCACGCGATCCATTGTTCCGGCGCGGCTTTCGATTTCGCATCTCGGACGCTTCCCGCTGCTCACCGTCTCATTCAATCTCGCCCAGGGCTACGCCTTGGGCGACGCTGTTCACGCGGTCGAGGCGGCGGCCGCCGCCATCTCGCTTCCGGAACGCATCACCGTCAATTTCACGGGAGCGGCGGCGGAGTTCCAAAACTCGCTCCGGAACCAGCCGTTCCTCATTTTGGCGGCGATTGTCGTCGTCTATATTGTCCTCGGCATTCTGTATGAAAGCTACATTCACCCAATCACGATCCTATCGACGCTGCCGTCGGCTGGCCTTGGCGCCCTTTCAGCGCTCTGGCTGTGCGGATACGAACTCGACGTCGTCTCGCTCATCGGCATTATTCTGCTGATCGGGATCGTGAAGAAAAACGCGATCATGATGATCGATTTCGCGCTCGACGCGGAGCGCAACCGAGGCCTTTCGCCGAATCAAGCGATTGTCGAGGCGTGCACCTTGCGTTTTCGCCCGATCTTGATGACGACGATGGCGACTTTGCTTGGGGCGTTGCCCCTGGTATTCGATTCGGCCGTGGGATTCGAGTTGCGCCGCCCCCTGGGAATCGCGATTGTAGGCGGCATGTTCGTGTCGCAGGCGCTGACCTTGTTCAGCACTCCGGCAATTTACATATTCTTCGCCGACGTCAGCCGTCGTTTTTCAAGGCCAAGGCCACATCCGGTCGCGGAGGCGCGAGTCCCGCCGGCCGAAATCGAGATCTTCGCCCGCGACGCGACGGCGGAATGATGCGCGCGTCCACGACCTACCTTATGCGCCCGGTCGCGGCCGCGTTAGCGGTGGTCGGCATCATCTTCGGCGGCATTGTCAGCTATCAATCGCTGCCTATAGCCGAACTTCCCGCAATCGATCTTCCGACCATCGTCATTACTGGACTGTTGCCCGGAGCAAGTCCCGAAACAATGGCGAGCGCGATCGCGACGCCGATCGAGAAGCGGGTGGGACAGATCGCCGGCGTCACCGAACTTACGTCGACGAATGTGGACGGCGCCACAACCGTGATCGTTCAATTCGGACCCGAGCGCGACGTGTCCGCCGCGTTGAGCGACGTGCAATCAGCCGTCAACGCAGCGGGGACGGATCTCCCCAAGGAGATGCCGGAGCCGCCTACGATCGCCAAGCTCAATCCGGCGCTCGTGCCCATCATTTTTCTCGCTGCGACAAGTGAAACGATGCCGCCCGGCGAGGTTTACGAGAATGTTGAAAGAATCATCGCTCAGCCATTGTCGCAAATCTCCGGGGTGAGCAAAGTCACCTTACAAGGCGGGCAGCGAACGGCGGTGCGCGTCAAGGTGGATTCTTCGCGTCTCTCCGCGCTTGGCCTGGGCCTCGCGGATGTTCGAACCGCCATTGTCGCCGCCAACGGAGGCGCGCCCCTTGGCGCGCTCGAGGTTGGCGCGAAGACATTCACAATCGAGGCGGACGACCAGCTGTTTCAGGCCGAGCGCTATAAATCCTTGATAATTGCGCATAAGGGCGATTCCCTGATCCGGCTCTCCGACATTGCCGAGGTCTCCGACGGCGTCGCCGACGAGCGCGTCGCGGGCTGGTACAATACGAGCAGGGCCCTTTTTATACTGGTTCAGCGCGACGTCGGGGCGAATATTGTAGCGACCGCCGAGCGCGTGAATGCGCGCCTGCCGCAATTGTTGCGTTGGTTGCCTCCCGCGATCAAGATCTCGATGGTCGCGGACCGCACGTTCAAGATCCGCGAGACGCTGATCGAATCATGGAAAACCATGTTCGTCACGACCATCTGCGTCGTAGGCATGATCGTCCTCGCTCTGCGCGATTGGCGCGCGTCGATGATACCGATAGTCGCGATTCCCGTGTCCCTGTTGGGCACGCTCACCGTCATGAACGTGCTGGACTATAGCGTCGATACGATCTCCCTCACTGCGTTGACGGTCTGCGTCGGCTTCGTGGTGGACGATGCGGTGGTCATGCTTGAAAATATCGCTCGCTTTCGCGAGGCCGGATATAGCCGGATGGAAGCGACAATTCGGGGATCCCGTGAAATCAGCTTCACGATCGTGTCGATCACGATCTCCCTCCTCGCCGCCTTGTTGCCGCTCGTTCTGGTTTCCGGCGTCATTGGCGAATTTCTGAGAGAGTTCTCGGTCACGCTTATTGCGGCCATTGGCATCTCAGGAGTTCTGTCGCTAACTCTGACGCCGGTCATGTGCGCGAATTTACTCTCGGAAACCGAGACGCCAACGGGCGCCGCGTCGCGCGGCGGCGTCCTTGGTTCCATCGATAAATTGGGCCATTCAGCCTATCGTTTTTACGAACGCACGCTGGCGCTTGCTTTGAGGCGCGAGCGGATCGTTCTGCTTGGCACGATTGGGCTGACGGCGCTGACCGTGTTTCTCTACATTTACGTCCCCAAAGGGTTTCTGCCATCGTTGGATTCTGGCATCATTTCTGGATTTACCGAAGCTGGACAGGACTTATCATTCACCGCCATGGGCGACCGTCAACTCGCCGTCTCGCGCGTGATCCTGAGCGATCCGGCGGTCGAAAATGTTACATCCTACATTGGCACGGCGACGGGCGCCGCGGCTGGCACAGGTCGTCTGTTCATTACTTTGAAGCCTCGGGATCAGCGCGATCCAATGCCGGAGATTGTGAACCGGCTGAGACCGAAGCTTTCGCAAATCACCGGGATCAGCACATATCTGCGATCCGTCGACGATGTCGGCGTCGGCGCGCGCGAGGGTAAGGGGCAATTTCAATTTACGTTGCAGGCGGATGATTGGGAGGCGCTGGAGCGATTTTATCCCCGCGCGCTCGAACGCTTGAGCCAGCTGCCGGAATTGCGGGACGTGGCGAGCGATCAACTCAGCCACGGTCTACAGCTGATGTTGCAGATGGATCGAGATCGCGCGTCCTTGCTCAGCGTATCCGCGCAATCGATCGACGAGGCGCTCTACGATGCTTTTGGGCAACGGCAGATCACAATGGTGTCGCGCGACTTCAATCAATATCGGGTGGTGATGGAGGTCGGAGCGCAGAGTCGGTCAGACCCTGCATCGCTCGATCAATTGTATGTTTCAACCGAGCAGAGAATGCAGGTCCCGTTGCGGACCGTGACCAAGCGCGAAAACGGAACCACCGCGCTGGCGATCTCGCATGAAGGCCAATTTCCGGCGGTTACAATCGCGTTCAATCTGCGCCCAGGCGTCGCCCTCAGCCAGGCGGTCGACGCGATCCAAACTGCTATCAATGAGCTGAACCTGCCTGCGGGAGTCAGATCGAGCTTCGAGGGCAACGCGCGCGCCTTCGCGTCGTCATCGGGATCGGAACCCTGGCTGATCGTTGCGGCGTTTTTGACGATATATATCGTTCTGGGCATTCTATACGAAAGCTACATCCATCCGCTGACGATACTTTCGTCGCTTCCCCCCGCAGGCCTCGGCGCGCTCCTTGCGGTGATAATTTGCCGCACCGAGTTTACGCTGCTTTCCTTCGTCGGGTTGGTCCTCCTTATCGGAATCGTCAAGAAAAATGCGATCATGATGATCGATGTGGCGCTCGTGCGCGAGCGCCGCGACGGCGCAAGTCCCCGGGATGCGATCTACCACGCCTGCTTGCTTCGGTTCCGACCAATCATGATGACGACATTGACCGCTCTGATCGGCGCGCTTCCTTTGGCGCTCGATTCCGGGGCTGGCGCGGAACTGCGCCGGTCCTTCGGCATCGTCGTCGTCGGTGGATTGATAGCGTCGCAAGCGCTGACGCTCTATACGACCCCGGTTATCTATCTTTTCATGGATCGGCTTCGGCATTTGCGGTGGCCGCGACTAACACGGCGGCATTTGCCAGAATCGGCTTCAGGCGCTCCGCGATAATCCCGACGTGAGGCTCGAATCCGATGCGCAGATGGGTGCATGCGATCTCGACGATGTCGATGGCGCCGGAAGACCAATTCTGCCAGTCGAACGGCAGGATCACCTCCCAACGGCGGTTCATCGCGCGAAAATGCAAAAGGTCGCCGGCATAGGGCTTCGGAATCCAGAATCGGAGCAGGCGGAAACAATTGCGATAGACGTCAATCTTCCGTTCGGCGTCATCCGTCGAAAACTCGGGCGGAAGGATCGCCAAACGCTGCGCGGCCTTGACGAGTTCTTCGATCGTTTCAATCTCAACGCCCGCGGCCGAGCCATCATGCTTGAGCTGAAACTCGTCGATGATATTGGTGAGGTCTCCCGCCATCGCCTTGATGCAGTCCTGACGCGTCACGTCGCGCCCTTCGGGCTCATATTGCGGCGTCGGCGCGTCCATAAAGGCGAGAAGTCCAACTTCTTCGCCCATCGCCCTGATCCTACACGCGGTTTCATAGGCGAGCGCGCCTCCGAAAGACCAACCGAGGAGATGATACGGGCCGCGCGGTTGAACGCGCCGGAT
Source organism: uncultured Alphaproteobacteria bacterium (assembly GCA_963811015.1). Lineage (GTDB taxonomy): Bacteria > Pseudomonadota > Alphaproteobacteria > Rhizobiales > Beijerinckiaceae > Methylocapsa. The sequence continues at coordinate 4,907 of CAWESJ010000196.1, forward strand.
CTCGCGTAGATAGGCCGCCGCCATTTCTTCGATCGATCCGGCAAGGGGCTCGCCGCCGGAAAGCCCCGATGCCTGCAAGCCATAGACCGGCTGGTCGGTTCCGAGCGCGCGGGCGAGGCGCAGATAACAGACGGCGTCGCCGCCCGATGGATGAAAACAAAAAAGCGGCGGTCGACCGCTCGTCCCGAGCTGAAGTGGAGCAATCGCGGAAAATCCCGACATCTCGTCGCGATCGTCCAAGACCCGCGCCAGTTTCGCGACCGTAGAAGCTTCGAAGAGGGCGCGCACAGGCATTTCGACGCCGAGGCGGACGCGCACGCGGGATACGAGTTGCACAGCCGCGAGGGATTGCAGGCCCATATTCAGAAAGTCGTCATCGACGCCGATCCGATCGACGCCGAGGGCCTCCGCGAGCAAGGCCGCGAGGACGAGTTCCGAGGCGGTTTCCGGCGGACGATATGGGGTCTGCGAGTCACGAGAGGCGACGGAGGCCTCGCGCAATTTCCGTTCGATCGAGGGGACGTTGTCGAAATCGCTCGCGACCTGTGAAAACAGCTCCCCGTGGACATCCGGAAAGAACCGGCTCTCGAAAGAGGCAGACAACTCGCCTGCGTCCTTCGGCGCTTCGACCTGCTTGGCTTCCGGCTGAAAGCGAGTGGCGCGCGCGGCCTCCCCCGTCATTGTCACGATGATGTTAGCCGCCCGGGTCTCGTGTTGCGCATCGATCATGGATAGAAATTGGCGAACCGGAAGATTTCGCGGCGTCACATTCGCCACGAAACGAAGCCGGCTACATCCGAGTTGCTGGCAAAGATCGCCAAGTTCCGCGACCATGGCATGCTCTACGCCGCGACCAAGAACGCGACAGCTCATGAGGAACGCGCCAACGTCCAGCGTATCGCCAATGCGCTCCACCGCCAGAAGCCCGACCAACCCATAGTCGCCATATCGGTCTCGCACATGCGCCACCCGGAGCGCGCTATCGGACGAGTCGCGAAGCCTTTTCAAATCAGCCAAACTCAGGCGCCGTCCATTGATGTTGAACTGGGTCGTCCGCTCGGTAAGCTGCGAACAGCGTTCAAAGCTCATCTCATGGGGTTCGGCAATATCGATCTCGAGGGAAAGACTTTCGATGAAGCTTGCATAATCGACCGTGCTTTTTTTGAGCACGACGCGCTGCGCATTTTCCTGATACAGGCGCGTCCGCTTGGCGTCTTCCTTCGTGGCTTTGCCGTGGTCGAGCGGCCACAAGTGATCAATGAAGAAGGAGCGCGAGGCGGCGCCTTCGGGGACGCGGATCGCCGTGACGCCGGGACAGCGCGCGCTGACCTCCGCGATTTCCATGGGATTGTCATCGAGGAAGAGGAAAGAATCGAGGCCGAGATCAAGTTCGAGCGCCAAATCCATGATATTCTGAGACTTGGGTTGCCAGTTCACCCGAGAGCTTACGATGTGTTCGAGTTTCAACACCATGTCGGGACGCGACGTGAACACCGCTTCGACGTCCGCCCAATCGTTCTTGCTGCACAAGCAGATGAGCATGCCGGCTGAGGCGGCGGCAACCAGGCGGGCCTGTAATCGGCTGTGCGATTCGTCGATGTGAATGCCGCTGGGTCCATCCTCGCCTACCACGCCGGCCCATAGCGTGTTGTCGCAATCGACGGCGACGACCTTCACGGGGCGCCGCAGAAGGCGATGCGCCTGGCGCGCCGCAAAGGTCCCCATCGCCGCGAACGACCCCGACGTATAGGGCACGTGGCCAAGTTCGTCGCCATGCGCGTCGAACTCTTCGGTCACGGGATAAAGCGCCCGGACGTTGTCGTAATGAAGGAGCTCGACGCCGTTGAGATCGCGCAGGCCGTCGATGATGATATCTTCGCATCTCGCCTGGATGTGGCTATATCCTCCGCCGCGATCGAAAGCCGGCGACGGCGCCGCGATGAGAACAAACCAGCGCACCGCCGAACCGCTCGCCGCCGCCCCCAAAGCCTCGACGAATGAGGCCGCCGTCTCCACGATAAAAGCTATATCCGACTCGGATGCCGGGCCGGAGCCGGCGACAAGGCGATCCCGGAGCCAATCCTCAATGCGCACCAGGAGCAGATTAAATCCCCGCGGGTTGCATCGAAGCGCGCTCGAGGGGTCGAGCAGAGACTGAAAGAGCTGGCTGTAGCCGGCGCATTCCAACCGGGTTTCGACGCCGAGCATGCGAAGCCAGAATTGCAGGGGCCCGACGATTGGTTCGATCGTGAAAGTTCCGGCGATGCGGGCGTTCCACACCGCCGCGGCTTGGGACGTCGAATCGGAGCCGGGCGCGGCTAAACTGGCCGGTTGCGCGGGCTTGCGCGCATTATCAAAGGTTCGAAGGGTTGCGTCAGGCGTCCGCGCAAAAGCGGCGATCACATCCATAAAGCGGTCGCGGATCGCCTCAACTTCAGCAGTCTCGATATATTGCTGATTATAGGCAAATTCAAACAGCGGACGTCCGCCGTGATGGCTTTCAGTCACGTAGAGAGCCAGCGGAACAGGTTCCTCGCTTCGTAGAATTTTCGGCTCGACGCGGGCGCCCGCCAGGGTAAAGTCGTAATTGCTCTTCCCCGCCGGTATATAGGAGAGGAACACATCGAAGATCGTGCGACGGCCATGGCCAGAAAGTTTCAACGCCCGCGACAATGCGTCGACTGGCAATCCCTGGTGGCGATAGTCCCGCGCGAGCTGCTCTGCGATCCGCCGCGCGACCCCGCCAAATCCTTCTTCCCGCTCGAAACCAAAGCGCAATGGAATAATGTTGGCGAACTGGCCAATCTGTTGGCCCTGCTCCTTCGATCGGCCGGATACCGCCATGCCGATCACGAGATCGCTTTGCTCGTCGGCCGCAGTGACGACCAGTCCGAGCAACAACACAAGAGCCGTGATCGGGCGGGCGCCCGCAGCCCCGCAGGCGGCGAGAAACGCATCGTAATCGTCGCGCTCAGGCGACCAAATGATCGGCGGCCGACGCGCCGCCCCCGGGGCGGCAGGCGCGGCCGCTGGTTTCGGCACGAGCGCGGGAGGGAGCGTCGCAAAGCGAGCCTCCCAATAGGCAAGGTCGCGACGATACCGATCCGACTTCAGATAGGCCGCGTCAGCGGCGCAAAAATCGAGATAGGAACGCGTCGACGAAAGTTGCGACTGTTCGCCCGACCGCAGGCTATCATAGGCGTCGGCCACAAGGCGCCCGACGATTGAAATCGACAGCCCGTCGGCGATAAGATGATGGCATCGAAACAAAGAAAACCAAAGATTATCCGTTGCGCGCGCCAAGACGAAGCGGAACAAAGGGCCGCTGTCGAGCTCGATCGGCGTTTCGAAAATTGCCGTGGCGCAATCGAGAAAGGCCGCCTCCGCGTTAGCGCTGGTCGAATAATCCAAAATGACGATCGGCGGCTCGAATGAAGCGTCGACGCGCTGCCGCGGCTGATCGCCGTCGAACTCGCAATCGAAGCGAGTCATGGTTAGCCATCACGAGAGAAACGGCCTTGGCGAAAAGATCAAGATCGAGGTCTGCTTCGATGCGGAAAAAGCCGCCAATTTGATAGCTGTTGGAGGGCCCTGACGTCTTGAGCTCCAACCAAATGGATAGCTGACGGGAAGTCAAATCAAACCAAGATGTATCAAGTCCATGCACAGTTGAAAAGTTCATGGCCACCCCCTAAATTCGTATCCGGTCCGGCAGAATGAGCTCCGCCCATGCGCGGCGCGGCAACCGAAAGTCACTAAACCGCGAAAATCATGCTGGGACCCCCAATGGCGATGATCTCGGCGACAAGCGTATTACATTACAAGGCAATGAGCGGTATTTTAGATATTGACTTCGCGCCTGAAGCAAGAAAAAAATCCTGTAGCGCCGCAAGCGGGCCAACCCAAAGAATGGATTGACAATCCATACGCAATCTATGTTTGCTATTGTGACGCCATGCCCTTTATGGTAGCCACACTCTGCACGAATCGGCGCGTCGTCGTAGCCTGTTCCTTCGACCGCGATAATGGTCATTTCGTCAAGGCGCGCACATGCCGCCAAGCGTAGGGAGCAAGGGTTGTGCCAACATCCCGCGTCCCTTGAAAAACGATGACCCGCAGGCTTGCGACCGCAGTCGGACTCCGCATTTGACAGGCGGCGGCCGGCGCAATTTCGGTTTGTTAATGTGACGCCATGCTCTCTATGGTGGCAGCATATTTGGCCTCGGCGCGTATCCACGCGTCGTCATGGCCTGCTCCTTCGACCGGGATAATGGTCACATTGGCAAGCGACGAACATGCGGCCTCGATATCCGCGAGCGGCGTGACGACATCCTGCGTTCCCTGAAAAATGACGACCGGCAGGCTTGCGAGAGCTTGCAACGGCGGTCGGATGTCGCATTCGACGGGCAACAGCCGGCGCAATGGCGCGAGCGTCAAGAGGCGCGTCAGGGCGCGCACGCGAAGGGAGGCGCGAACAGCGTGCGCCATCGAAGGTGAGGCGCCATCGACGACCACGCCCTTCGGGGCGCCATTTTGCGCTGCGAATATGGCCATAGTCGCCCCGATCGAATGGCCAACATATACCATCGCCCCGCGCGGACGTCCGCAATCGCGCTCAATTTCGGCGATGCAGGCGATAATCGCTGGCTCCATCGTCGTCAAGCGCGTCGACCCCCGCGATCCATCCTGGCCGGGATAAGATATTGCGTAGACGGTAACGCCCAAGATTTGGGCGGACGGAAGAAAAGAGCGCTCGTATTTCTTAAGCTCCCCAAGTCTTCCAGGAAAAAATACAGCGAGCTTCAAGGACTCGCGGGGTCCAAAACGGCGGACGATAATTTCTCGATCCGGATCCGCCGCGACGATAAGACGGGCCTGTTCGGCGCCCGGGTGGCTGTCGCCGGGTCGCAAGACCCCCGCCTCCATGAAGAAAGCCAGGTAAATGGCGCCGATCGCGAAATACAGGATCAAAATGCCGGCGAGCGTCGCCAACAGCGCCGTTATCATCTTTCCCCCTGTTGACGCGCGGACAAACGGCCCGGCCGTCTTGCCGGCCCGGCGAGCGGCCCAAACAAAGTCGGTCGTCCTCCGCAGGGTGGGGCAGAGCCGTATAAAATTGACCCCGACGGGGCGCTCAAGCGGTTCGCCGCTCCGCCTGCATGAGAAGGCTGGACGAAGGACGCAGGGTGAGCAGTCCGGTCGGCAGGATGCGCTGATTAGGCGCCAGTCGAAGACGATAGCTCTGCGCAAGCGTCGCGACAATGAGCATGCTTTCCATCATGGCGAACCCGGCGCCGGCGCAGATGCGCGCGCCGGCGCCGAATGGAAGATAGGCGTATCGGCTCCGGCGATCGGAGTCGGGGCCTAAGAAACGATCCGGGTCGAATACATCCGGATCGCTCCAGATGCGTCTATGCCGATGCAGAACCCACGGGGAGATTGAAACGATCGAGCCCGCGGACACAATGTTTCCTGATATGCGATCGTCGGCGAGGGCCATGCGCGACATGGTTGCAACCGGCGGGTAAAGGCGCAATGCCTCCTGAATGACGGCCCGCGTGTAACTCAGTTGCTCCAGATCCGCAAAACTCGGCGCGCGCCCGCCTAGAACGCGGGCGAGTTCATCGTGCAGGCGATGCTCGACATGCGGGTGGAGAGCCAGCAAGTACCATGTCCAAATCAACGCTTGCGCGGTCGTCTCGTGCCCGGCGAGGAAAATCGTGACGAGCTCGTCTCGGACATCCGAGGTTGTGAAGCCAGTCGCCGGATCGTCGCGCGCGGCGAGAAGACGTCCAAGCAGATCATCCTGCGCTGCGGAGCCCTGCCGCAGAGTGATCATTTGCGCGATGATGGCGTCTAAGTCACGGAATGCGGCGCGCGCCCCCGCCCGGCCCCCGGTAAAGCGATCGGTGAAATGGGCGACGCCGATCAATTCGGCGATCCCGGGACGTATGCGCTTCTGATATTGCGCGAAGGCGAGTTCGACCTTATCGAAATCCTTGGGCGCGTCCGAAGAAAACATCGTGCTTGCGATCACCTTGAAGGTAAGTCGCGGCATTTCTCGACTGAGATCCAGCAGCGCTCCTTGCGGCGATTGCTCCCAGCGCCGCAGCATCATTTCGGTGAGAGAGGTCATCGCGGCCGCGAAACTCGCGAGCATGCGAGGTTGAAACATCGGCGCGATGACGCGTCTGTGCTTCTGCCAGATCTCGCCCTCCGCCGCCAAGGACCCCTGTCCCAGCCCCGGTTCGATCATTCTGCGATAGAGGGGACCCTTGACGTAATTTTTCGCATTGTCGAGCAGCACATGCTGAATCGCATCTGGCGCATTCAGCATGAAGTAGGAACGCGAGAACAAGCGCCAGGCTACGATGTCTTTTTCA